>JBBUCP010000035.1:0-3449 GCA_038057725.1 Patescibacteria group bacterium
TTCGGTCTTCTTTTGCAATGTTTTGGACAGACATCATACAGTTTTTATATCTACTATCTGAATCAGCCGGTACCATATCCGTCGATCGGTGACATTGGATATTTCGGCAGTATATTCGCATACCTCTATGGCGCCCTTGCGCTCTCGCGAGCAGCAGGCGTGCATGTATCCCTCAAGTCCTATCGTGGGCAGCTTTTGGCGTTCCTCCTACCGCTTTTAATGCTGGTTCTCTCATATCAATTTTTTCTTCGAGGCTATGAATTTGATGGTACGCAGCCTTTGAAGACGTTCCTCGATTTTGGATATCCTTTCGGACAGGCGCTGTATGTATCTGTGGCGCTCCTCGCATATTTGCTCTCTCGCAACGTCCTCGGAGGCATGATGCGCATGCCGATACTGGTATTCATTGGTGCGCTTGTCTTGCAGTATTTCTCTGATTTTACATTTCTGTATCAAGCGACCGCGGGCACCTGGTATGCAGGTGGCATGAATGATCTACTGTATCTGGTTTCGTATCTCGCGATGACGCTTGCGCTCTTATACATCGGGCACGTCTTCGTGAAGATTCAAAAGTCCTAATTATGACAGCTCTTTCTGACATCGTGATCCAGATAATCAAGCGACAAGAGGCGGTTATCGGCCCGTTAGCCTGGAAGGAAGCAAGTAAGGTGCAGGGATTGAAAGTGGAGGGAAATGCGCGTACGGTAGAAATGACAGAGTCGGATCAGCGCCTTGTCGTTGACCGTCTGGTACAGCAGTATAAGCGGCTCTTTGGCGGTGCGTCGCAACTCGTATGTCGTGAAGCGGCGGCAGGTTTGCTCGCGAACATGCCGACAGATGAAATTCCTTCCAGTCTGCGTTAGAATTGACCCATGATAGCTGACGACAAGGCGCAGACGCTGGAAGATGAGTTGCGAGCAGCGAATGAGATCGTCTATACACATTCGTTGGAGCTTGCTCGTTTGAAAGAAGCATTGGAAATTGCGAACAGTCAGCAGGAGAACTTGTTGCATTTCATAAGTCACGAAATCAAGGGGTACCTGACGGAAGGTCAAAATGCTTTTGCCGGTATCGTCGAAGGGGATTACGGTGCGGTATCGATGCCGATCAAATCGCTGGCGGAAACAGCGCTCGCGCGCATGCGTGACGGCGTCTCGACGGTTATGAACATCCTTGACGCATCGAATCTGAAAAAAGGGACCGTGTCGTATAAAAAGGAGAAATATGATTTTCGCGATGTCGTTGAAAAGTCGATGGACGTGATGGTGCTACGCGCTCAAGCGAAGAACCTTGCAATTGATTGGACGGTCGACGGGAATTCGAGCTACGCTGCCGTCGGTGACAAGGAGAAAATTCAGGAACACGTCGTCCGCAACCTTATCGACAACGCGATCCGGTATACGCCGAAAGGAAGTATCCACGTGTCACTCACTCGCGCTAGCAAGAACATCCGTTTCTCCGTCAAAGATACCGGTGTTGGAATTACCGAAGAAGATAAGGCGCGGCTCTTTACCGAAGGCGGGCACGGTAAGGATTCGATCAAGGTAAATGTCGATTCGACCGGCTATGGGCTTTTTATCGCAAAGCAGGTAACCGAAGCCCACGGCGGCACCATCCGCGCGGAATCCGAAGGGGCGGGGAAAGGATCGGAGTTTATCGTTGAACTACCCCTTGGCTAAAGTAGCGCTATTTTAGCCAAGGAGGCTCATACATAGGACTGCCCTATGTATCTATTTCACCGTTACACTTTTCGCGATATTGCGTGGTTTGTCGATGTTGTTGCCCCGGGCGAGGGCCATGTAGTAGGCGAGGAGCTGCAGGGGGACAACGTTCATGATCGCGCTCGTTTCTCTGGTATCGGGAACCTTGAGCCAATCGTTGAATTGATCCGCATTTGTCGGTGAGACGCCGACGACTTTCGCGCCGCGCGCTTTCACTTCGTGGATGGCATTCAGCACACTCGCTTTCAATTCATCGTTCGAGACGACGGCAATGACCGGCGTTCCTTCTTCCATCAGCGTAATCGCATAATGCTTCAAGTCGCCCGCGGGAATGCCGTGTGCATGGATATACGACCCTTCAATTATTTTCACCATGCCTTCTTTGATGATCTGCAGGTTCTGGCCTTTACCGAGAAGGTAGAGATCCTCTGTTCGGGCAAGCTTTGTCGCCAGTTTGCGGATATCAGACATCCACGCGGCGTCCTTGAGCTGTCTATCAACGGTATTTGCAAGTGACTGGAGGTTCTTTTTTCCTTCCGTCAATTTTCCACCGACCGCTTTCGCCACAAGGTACCCCCACGCGATTTGCGACACGAATATCTTCGTGGACATAACGCAAATTTCTGGCCCTGCCTGTGCCATGAACTTAAAATCCGACATGCGCGTCATCATGCTCCCGGGCATGTTCACGTGGCTTGCGATTTGTGCCCCTCGCTTTTTGGCAAGTTCCAAGACTTCCAAGACATCTGCCGTTTCGCCGCTTTGCGATGGGGAAATGAGAAGGTCGCCTTTACGGATGAGAGGGTAGTAATCAGACGCCTCGGCACCAATGAGCGAAACCGCCCGTATCTTGCCGTAGACGCGCAAATAGAAGGCAATCTGGGCCGCTGCGGCGCCTGCCGTACCCGAACCAATCATGTAGACGGTCTTTGCCTTCTTGATGGCGGTGGCAAGCTTCTTGTAATTCGCATCCAGCTCTTTAAGCACCTGCCGGATCACCAACGGATTATCGTGGATTTCCTTCAGCATGTAATGGTCGTACGCGCCTTTGTCGACGTCCGCTCCAACGATGGCATTCTTTTCGAATTTCGATGTGACCTTCGTGCCTTTTGCGATATCCATAACCTGCACGCCGTGAGCATTTTTTGAGACCATCTGGCCGTTTTCCATGACCAGCACGCTTGAGACATGCGCACCAAAAGAAAGGACGTCCGATGAGAAATACAGTTCCGAATTATTCTTTCTGTTTTCTTTGGTACCCAGAACGAGCGGGGAACCATTACGCGCGGCGATTACTTCGCCGTCTTTCGCAAGAATGATAATGGTGTTGCGACCTCTTAAATCCTTGAATGCCGCGCGAACGGCCTCTCGAAGTCTCATCTCAAGGGGAGCCCTTGAGATTTTGGCTAATTGCTTACGTTTTTCTTCAATAAGTCGCACGATGGTTTCCGTATCCGTCTCTGTATGGAACTCGTGCCCCTTCTTTTCCAACATCGCTTTCAATTCTTCCGCATTTTCCGTAATACCGTTGTGTGCAAGCACGAACGACTTGTCTGCCGCATAGTGGGGATGCGCGTTGTCTTCAGTGACCGCCCCGTGCGTCGCCCAGCGCGTGTGCCCGATGCCGATATTCCCATGTATCGAAAGCGGATCCGTCGTGACGACGCCCACTTGTTTCGACACCTCGATTCCGTTGCTATTCAATACCGCAACACCCCAACTGTCGTA
>JBBUCP010000036.1:0-4680 GCA_038057725.1 Patescibacteria group bacterium
GAGCCACATCGTCTCCTGGTTTGCGGGGAGTTCGTCCTTGTGGGGAATGTTTTTTAGGAGGGGATCAAGGATTGCGTGGTGTTCCGCGGTGAGGGGCGTTGCGACGCGACAGTTGGGGCAGAGGCGGCGCACGAGGCGCTGCGCCATTGCGACGGTGAGCGCGGCGCCGAGGATATCGGCATTCACTCCCATATCGATGAGGCGCGGAAAGGTGCCGGCCGCGTCGTTGGTGTGGAGCGTCGAGAAGACGAGGTGGCCGGTAAGACTGGCATTGACCGCCGTCGAAGCAACTTCGGCGTCGCGGATTTCGCCGACCATGATGACGTCCGGGTCTTGGCGCAGCGTGGATCGGAGCCCCGACGCGAAGGTGTAGTCTTTTGAAACTTGCGTCTGCACGATGCCGTTCAAGTGGTATTCGATCGGGTCTTCGATCGTGACGACCTTGATTTCCGGTGTCGTCACGCGGCCGAGGAAGGCGTAGAGCGTTGTCGTTTTCCCGGAGCCCGTCGGCCCCGTGTTCAGTATCATGCCGTTAGGCTTCTGGATCTCGCGCTCGAAAATTTCCATGAGGTATTTGTCGAAGCCGAGCTGTTCAAAGGGGAGTGCGATCGTCGTCGGATCGAGGACGCGCATGACGATGGTCTCCGCGTACGCGCCCGGGAGGACCGAGGCGCGGATCTCGATCTCTTTTTCGTTGACCACGATCGAGAAGCGGCCGTCTTGTGCGGCGTTCTTGATGTTGAGTTTCAGCCCCGAGAGGAGCTTGAGGCGGCTTGATATAAGCGTGTAGGTCGGAAAATCGAACATCGTGACTTCGACAAGGACGCCGTCCAAGCGATAGCGCATGCGCACTCTCTCTTCTTCTGGTTCCAAGTGGATATCGGATGCGCCCAAGGAGAGCGCGCCGGCCATCGTGATTTCCAGTGCGTGCGAAATGCGATGTGTGTCTTTCGAGGCGACGTGTTCTTTGATTTGGTTGCGCACGTCATCGAGCGTCTTCAATTCCGCAAGCATGCGCTGGATCGTTTCGTTAGAAAGGGTGAGGACGCCCGCTTCGGTTTCGGTTGCGTAGGAAATGTCGTGGTACCTATCCCATGCGTGTTCCAAGGAGGCGCGGGAACACATGTATTTCTCCACCGTGTAGCCGAGACCTTCGATGTTTTGGATCGTTTGCAACGCGTTGTCCCGCTCGGGCGCGCGCATGGCGACGAGGATTTTCTTGTTTACTTTCTTGAAGGCGGCCGTTTCCGTCTCGCGTGCCTCTTTTTCCGGGATGAGGCGCAGCGCGTCGGTATCGATGGATTTTGACGTGAGGTCGACGTAGCCGACGCCGTATTTGCCGGCGAGCATCTGCGCGAGCTGCTCTTCTTCCTTGCGGCGCAGCTCGTCTAGGCGTTCGTTCTGTTTCTTCTCGTCGAATTGCGTGACCATTGCATTCCATTGTACCCTACTGGAATGCTCGTACAGGGGATCGAGAAGATGAACGCGGAGGCCGCACGCTTCGCGCGCGGCCTTGTTCCGCATACCGACCGGGCAACGGTCGTCGCACTCTCGGGCGACCTTGGTGCCGGGAAGACGGCGTTCGTGAAGGGGGTGGCGAAGGCGCTGGGCGTTGCGGAGCATGTGACCTCGCCGACGTTCGTGATCATGAAAATCTATCACCTGCATGATCAGAAATTCGACCAACTCGTCCATATCGATGCCTATCGTCTCAAGGGCGCACATCATCTAAAGGTACTTGGCTGGGAGGAGCTTCTCATCGATCCAAAGAACCTCATCATGATGGAATGGCCCGAGGAGGCGGGTGGCGCAATTCCGCCGGATGCGCTTCGCATCAGCTTCCGCTATAGTGGAGACAATGAACGCACTATCAGTTATGAAGGCGAGTACGAAAGAGAAGGGGCACAAACGGTTGGTATTGCTTGATTCGCACGCGATCCTCCATCGCGCGTTCCACGCGATTCCTGATTTCGCGACGTCCAAGGGCGAACCGACGGGCGCCTTGTATGGCCTCACGACAATGCTCCTCAAAACAATCGACGAACTTTCTCCCAACTACCTCGTCGCCGCACGCGACCTTCCCGGAGGAACCTTTCGCGACAAACTATTCGAAGATTACAAAGGACATCGCGCCGAGGCCGATCCTGCGCTCATTGAGCAGCTGAAAAAAGCGCCGGAGATTTTCGAGGCGTTCGGCATCCCGGTGTATTCGTGTCCAGGGTTTGAGGCTGATGACATGATAGGAACCATCGTGAACACGCTGAAGAAAAATAAAGATGTGGACATCATCATCGCAACGGGGGATTTGGATACGCTGCAATTGGTGGACGGAAAGAAAGTGCAGGTGTTTACCCTGCGCCAAGGAATCACCGATACGATTATTTATGACGAAGATCGTGTGCGCGAGCGCTACGGCTTCGGGCCGGAATTGGTGCCGGATTATAAGGGGCTCCGGGGCGATCCGTCGGATAACATCAAGGGTATCAAGGGAATCGGCGAGAAAACGGCGGAGGCTTTGATCACGAATTTCGGCTCGATTGAAGAAATTTACACGCAGCTGAAGAAAAATCCGGAAGCGTTCGAGAAGGCGGGCGTGAAGAAACGCATTGTTGGGCTTTTGCAAGAAGGAGAGAAAGACGCGCGCTTTTCAAAGCAACTAGCGACGATCCACCCAGAAGCCCCCATTGATTTCAAGTTGCCGGAGAAAGAGTGGTTGGTAACGGATCATGTCGACTCGATCGCAAAAATGTGCGATACGTATGAATTTCGTTCGGTCAAAGAGCGTCTGCTCTCGCGTGTCAAAAACTTGGATGCGGCAGATGCGGCGAATGAGCCTGAAGAAGCGGCCGAAGAAGTCGACCCGCGCACGCTGAGGGAAACGGCGACAATGCTCTGGCTCGTGAATTCCGAGATGACGAACCCCGATCTGCAGCAGATTCTTGATTATGCGCAGACGAAGAAGTTTTCCGAAGCGCAAGAGATGATCGTGAAAAAGCTGCGCGAGACAGGAAGACTGCAGGAGGTTTTTGAAAATATAGAGAAGCCGCTGATCCCGGTCGTGGAAGAAATGAATGCACGCGGCGTGGCGCTCGATAAAAAGACACTTGAGGGCTTGGCGAAAGAATATCGCAAGGAGCTCGGCGAAATCGCCGGGAGGATTTTTCATCATGTGGGACACGAATTTAATATCAACTCGCCGCGGCAGCTCGGCGTCATTTTGTATGATGAACTCAAGTTAGTGCCGTTGAAGCAGAAGAAAACGGCCACGGGACAGCGCAGTACGAAGGAAGAAGAGCTCGCAAAAATTTCCAACCAGCATCCGATTATCGAGGAAATCCTCGCGTATCGAGAATTGCAGAAGTTGCTCTCAACCTACGTCGAGAAGATGCTGGAATTGATTGGCGGTGACGGAAGATTGCGCGCGGAATTCCTGCAAAACAGCACGGTGACAGGGCGTATGGGCTGCCAGAATCCGAATTTGCAAAACATCCCGATTCGCACCGAATACGGCCGCCGCATCCGAGGCGCGTTCAAAGCGCCGAAGGGATTTGTGATGGTATCGATCGACTATTCGCAGATCGAGCTGCGTGTCGCGGCGGGACTCTCCGGCGACGAGAAACTGATCTCGGTTTTCAAGAAAGGTGAAGATATTCATACGGCAGTCGCCGCGAACGTGTTTAACATTGCGCCTGAGAAAGTCGATAAAGAAATGCGGCGTCGCGCAAAGATCATCAATTTCGGTATCCTCTACGGCATGGGAGTGAATGCGCTCCGCACGAACCTCGGCGAAGGTGTCACGCGCGACGAGGCCTCAATGTATATCGAGCAATATTTTGCGCAGTATCCGCAACTTTCGCGTTGGATCGAGAAAACAAAGCGTGATGCGGAACGATTAGGCTACGTCGAGACCGTCTTCGGTCGCCGCCGGTATCTCCCCGGCTTCAAATCAACGCTCCCCATGATGCGCTCGCAGGCGGAGCGGTTCGCGGTAAACGCGCCCATCCAAGGCACGCAGGCGGATATCATCAAGCTTGCGATGGTGAAAGCGGATGAAATGATTAAGGAAAAGAAGTGGCAGGAAAAAGTTAAATTAATCCTCCAGGTTCATGATGAGCTTGTTTACGAAGTCGATGAATCCCTGACAGAAGAAGCAGCAAAAGAAATCCGCGCAGTTATGGAAGGCGTCGCACCGGAAAAAGAACTCGCAGGCGTTCCAATCGTAGCCGAGGCGGCGATAGGTGAAGATTGGGGTAATATGAAAGCTATTACAAAAGCATAATTTTGATGTATGACAGAAAGAGAGCCATTGCCCGCAAGTGCCAGTAAGGAACGGATTTTGATAAGAATAATGAGTGAGGCAACGGGCGAGCTCAGAAACCTCATAATAGATGTTGATGGTTTTATCTCGGAACAAGATTTAAAAATGATGGAAGCAGGCATAGACGAAAGTGAAAGAAAGCTCTCAAAAATACGTTTGCGTAATTTGTTAATTACCGAGCTTGAGAAAAGTGTGGCGGCTAACACAAGGGTTAATGAGCAACAGAAACAGGATTAAGTTCTTTTTTCATCATGCTTAACCTCTATTTAGGCACCGACAGGGAAAAGGCGCGCGCGAAGATGGCGGCGGAGATTGCGAAAGTGAAAGGCGCGGAAGTCGTGCGGATTACGGACGCCAACTGT
>JBBUCP010000037.1:0-4132 GCA_038057725.1 Patescibacteria group bacterium
GTGAAAAGAAAATCAAAATACACGCCGGGCGGCTTTAAGCTGTGCGTGCGCAGGGCGGCGACGGGACGCGGGCTTTTTGCGGATGAAAAGATTCCGAAAGGCGCGTGCATCATCGAATATGTCGGGCGGCCGGCGACGCTGGAAGAGATGGCGAAAGACGACGGGAAATACCTCTTTTGGAGCGGGAAAATGTCGATGATCAACGGAAACGTGCCGGGAAATGCGGCGCGCTACATCAACCACTCGTGCGCCGCGAACTGCGACGCCGACGGTCCGCCGGGGCGGATTTTTATCATCGCCCGCCGCAGGGTCATGCCCGGCGAGGAGCTCACCTACGATTACGGCAAAGAATATTTCGACAAACACATCAAGCCGAAGGGGTGCCGCTGTGCAAAATGCCGCTGGCGTTCTTCCAAATCCGCGGTATACTCCCCTGCATGAGTATTGGACGAATCCCGCCGATCCTGCGCAAGAAGTCGCATTCGCGCAAGACGAAAAAGCGTCTCGCGGTCAAGTCTGCGATGCTTGCAGCGCGCGCAGCCAAGAACCACAGACGCCAGCGCCGTGGGTAGAAACAGCTGAAAATCGCATCGGTAAGGCACGAAAAAAGTCCCTTAAGGGGACTTTTTTCGTGCTGACATTTCAGCCAACGTTAATCGTCATTTCCGCCCCTTCCACTGTGCCCTTTCTTTCCGTTATCACCGCCGCCGTCATCATCGAATTTCACCTTCGTGCTCGTCGCGTTCGGATTGAACGGAAATGCGTCGTGTGAATCGTCGGTTCCATCATTGTCGTCGTCGGAATCGTCCGCGTTCTTCGTACCGTCCTTGTCAGAATCGCCGTTTGAACACAACGCCGCGAAGTGCGAACGACTCTTCGAGCCAAAGAAGCCCGTGCCTGTCGCGTCAATGCCGAAACGTCGCTGCAACATCTTGAGCGCGGCCTCCGTCTTTGAGCCGAAGAAACCCGTGGCAAGCCCCGGCGGAAAAAGTGTCGGATCAGTGTGCGCAAGTTCTCGCTGTAATTCCCTCACGTCATCGCCGTTATCTCCATGCTTGAGGTCGCGCCAAAACCCAAAGCAGCCGGCCGGTGTCGATGTCGCAGCACCACTACCGCGGCCCGCCTGCTCTGCGAGAAGCTGGATAATCTGCGCCTGCAGTGCCTTGATCTGCGCCAAAAGCGCTTGGATCTGTGCGGAGACGGTACCTTGTGTCGACGTTGCCGAAGAGGCAACTGTCGCTGCGCATGTTGTCGTCGCCACTGTCGTAGAAGCATCCGTCGCCTGCAGCGTCATGGAATGCGT
This sequence comes from Patescibacteria group bacterium, assembly GCA_038057725.1. GTDB lineage: Bacteria > Patescibacteriota > Minisyncoccia > Phycocordibacterales > UBA2100 > UBA10103. The sequence goes on from JBBUCP010000037.1 coordinate 1,304, forward strand.
GCCCGGTGCTACCGCGATCGTCTGCGAGGTCGATGTCGAGCCATTACCCCACAAAAAGGCAAACGGCAGAATGCCGTCTGAAGCTGATGCCGTCCAGGTGATGTTCGTCGCCGTCGGCGAGCCGCTACACGTTGCTGTTAATGCTGAAGCTGTGCCGACGAACGCAAAGGAAAGCATGAGCGCTCCCATCGTCGACGCTACTATTCGTTGCCGTACCATATTGATGTAAGGTTAACCGTACTATTAATTAATGCACACGGTAAGTATACCGTGCTGCAGCCACACCTCGCAGCTACTTCTTATGACGGACAATGTGCTTCTTCATTACTGGATCGACGCCGAGAATGCTCTGCGGCGGGGATGAATCGACGCCCTTTCAAATGAGCTGGAGAAAGCATATATCGCGAGTGTCGCCTTCACCTCACCATCACGAAGGTAGCGTACGCTTACCCGTACAAGGTCGGCTTTTAGCGAGCGCGTAAAAAATAAACCATATGATGACCGACGCAGAAAAAGAGGCAGCCAACAAGAAGGCTAAGGAAGACCAGGCAAAGATGGCAGTTGATGCGAACAAGAAGGTCTAAAGAAACAGGGCTCCGCTCTGTGCGTCCCGCGGCTCTGCCGCGGGACGTCCGCATAGGATCTTCAGCGCAAAGGTGCTAGCGACGAGCATCGTCGCTGCGCTCGCGAACCAACTGCACGCGACGATGGACATGGAGAGTGGCCCCGGCGGGACGAAAGTATCGTTTGTGCACATGGCGTCGCCTACGGCGAAGACTGCTTGATTGAGGCAAAAAGCGAACGCCGCCCCGCAGTAGGGGGGCGGCTTTCCTGAGCCTGCACTATTTACCCGTCGTAAACGTCGCCGGCCACGTGATGTTCGTATACCCTGTCGCTCCTGTTGAATGGACGACATAGAAATACGTTGTGTTTGGCTGGAGGTTCGCGATGAGGATGCTCTGCGAGAGGCGCAGGCCCGTATCGCTTATCGCCTGGGTTCCGGTCACGCTAACCGTGTTCCCCGATTCGAAAATCGAAAGCGGTGCAGTGTCGTAATAGACGATGCCTTTCGCCGATTCGTTCGTGTTCCAATTGACGCGAGCCGTGCTCGTCCCAACCGAAAGCGATACGCTGGAGATGGTCGGCGCCGATCCCTTATTTGCGCTGCCACCGAGGAGCGCATTCAGGACGGGTAGCGTCATTGGGCCGACACGGCCGACGCTTGGGATTCCGTTCTGCACTTGGAAGTTCGCGACGGCAGCTTTGGTAAGCATGCCGAAGTAACCGGTCACGAGTCCTTGCGGATAGAGCGAAGGATCCGCGGCCAGAAAGACCTGGAGCGCAGTCACGTCCGAGCCGGTCATGCCGACTTCGAGCTCGCGCTCAAGAACCGCCGCAAATGCGAACGAGCCAAAGCCAATGATAATGAGGCTTGCACAAACGCCTGCGACGGTAAAGAAACGTCGCGGGACATTCAATGGAGTTGTGGTGTTGGTCATATATTTGTAATTACCGATAAGCCATTAATAATCAGAGAGCCCCCGGCTCTTTGACCCCACGAGTATAGAATACCCATGATGACGCTTTCATGAAGTTTTGATGGGAATCGTACTATGACACGTTTGTGCCTGCGGTGGGCTTTCGCCTCATATCACGTTCATTAACTTTAGGGATACAATGGGGCATGAGAACGGTATTGTGGCTCGCGGGAATCGCCGTCATCGCTTTTGGGGGTTATTATCTTGTTACCCATTATTCGTCTGACGTCGAAACGCCTATGCCTGAACAAAAAGAGAAAACCATTATTGAAGTATTCCCGATCGAGCACGCGTCGGGCATCTTGCGTTGGAATGATACAGCAATTTACTTTGACCCGGTCGCGGCGGAAGCGTTTGTTGGAAAACCTCCGGCACATATCATTCTCGTGACTGATATTCATGGCGATCATCTTTCGCCTTCAACGCTCGCTGCCCTCATGGGCACAACAACAACGCTCATCGTGCCAGAGGCCGTGAAAGACCAACTCCCTGCCGATCTTGCGGCACAAGCGAAAGTACTCGCAAACGGCGCGAGCATTTCCGAACAAGGCCTCACCATTACTGCAGTCCCCATGTATAACCTTCCTGACGCCGAAAACAAAGACCGCCATGTGAAAGGCCGCGGCAACGGCTACGTGATCGAGAAAAGCGGGACGCGCGTCTACATCGCGGGCGACACGGCTGGCACGCCCGAGATGCGTTCTATGCCAAACATATATATTGCCTTCGTCCCTATGAACATGCCCTACACCATGTCGGTGGAAGAAGCGGCTGATGCCGTTCTTGAATTCAAACCGCGCATTGTATACCCCTACCATTATCGCTCGCCCGATGGCCTCGCGGACGTCGCGAAATTCAAACAGCTCGTAAACGCGGGCGATCCCAGCATCAACGTCATGCTCGGCGCGTGGTATCCGGCGGAGTAAAAACGAGCCGCCCGTCGATCCCCGAGGCAGAGCCTCGGGGCATTTGCGGAAAACCGCCATGGCGTTTTTGCTGGAATAGGAGCGGCCCACCGGCCACGCTCTTTTGAAAGTCCGCCGATTCATCCCTGTGCTAAAGCACAGGGCGTTCTCGGCGAAATCCAGTAGCAAAACTATGCCGAAACGTCGGGCGGGAGGGGCGGCGCCGGTGACGCCGCGGCGGCCTTATGCTGCGCAAGCTCGCCTTCGAGCGAGCGTGCCTTTTGCTTCAAACGGAGGGTCCTAAATTGATCGCGAACGAGGCTCGGCAGAAGAAGCAGCAACGTAATCGCCACGCCAGAGAGCATCGCGAGAAAAAGCATGACCGC
>JBBUCP010000038.1:0-1185 GCA_038057725.1 Patescibacteria group bacterium
TGGGACACGCATGGGCTGCCGATTGAAAACCTTGTCGAAAAAGAGCTGGGGCTGAAGACGAAGAAAGACATTCTCGACATCGGCATCGCGAAATTCAACGAAGCGGCGCGTTCGATGGTCTTGAAGTATGTCGCGGATTGGAAGATGTATATCGAGCGTGTGGGCCGCTGGGTGGACTACGAGAATTCGTACAAGACGATGGACAATTCGTACATTGAATCCGTCTGGTGGGCGCTGAAGCAGTTGTGGGACAAGGAACTTTTATACGAAGGCCGCAAGGTCTTGATGTACTGCCCGCACTGCGAGACGCCGCTCGCGAAGGCGGAAATCGCGGCGGACAACACGTACAAAGATGTTACGGAGGAGGCGGTGACGGTGAAGTTTAAAGTAAAGGATCCGGAAAAGCATGGACTGCCTGCAAACACCTATTTGCTCGCATGGACAACGACGCCGTGGACGCTGCCGGGAAACGTCGCTGTAGCGGTAGGAAAAGACATTGAATATGTAGCCATGAACTATCAAGGTGTCACCTTGCTGGTTGCAGAGGCGATTCGTGGCTCCGATCCTCGCTTTTCTCAAGGGGAGCCCTTGAGAAAGCTTATTGGGAGTGAGTTGGTGGGGATTGAATACGAACCGCTGTTCGACATCAAGACAATGCAAATCGAGACGTCGCACAGGGTATACGCCGCGGATTTTGTGACGACGGGCGAGGGAACCGGCATCGTGCACACGGCCGTCATGTACGGCGAAGACGACTATAGGCTCGGGCAGAAAGAGAAACTGCCGATGGTGCAGATGCTGACGGCGAATGGCTCATACAACGACGTTGTGCCCGAATTTATCCGTGGAAAATACATAAAAGACGCGGAGAAGGATATTAAAAAGGACTTGGAGGCGCGCGGGCTTCTCTTTGAAAAGAAAAACCACACGCACTCGTATCCGCACTGTTGGCGTTGCGGTACGCCGCTTATCTATAACGCCGTCCCGTCGTGGTTCATCAATATCCAGAAAGTGAAGGCGAAAATGCTGTCCGAAAACGAGAAGGTGAATTGGGTGCCGGATCACCTTAAGCACGGGCGCTTTTACAACATCGTTGAAAATGCACCGGATTGGACGATCTCGCGTAACCGCTTCTGGGCCTCGCCGCTTCCGATTTGGAAATCAAAAGAAGGGAAGGTGATGGTT
>JBBUCP010000039.1:0-1425 GCA_038057725.1 Patescibacteria group bacterium
CGACATATACGCACATAAGCCCGTAATGCTTAGGCCGACTGCTTCTTTATGCCCCCACTGAGTATTCTGAGCGGAGTCCTGCCCTTACAGAAGCCGACGAACGTTTCCCAGCTCATAAGCGTCTGGCGCTTCCCCAGCCCTCGCTTCTTGTTTTCTACGAGCGTATCTAAGTCGATTTGTGATATGTCCGGGTTCACCTGCAGGAACACTATCGGATATGACATGAATTCCGCCACTTTCGCATACTTCTTGAGCTTGATATTGAGGCAACCTGATACGTTGCGCAATGACTGCGCGTAGAAAACGTCCACGCAAAATCCGTCTGTATTGTCGTATACGAAGAAATCAGCGCGAGTGCGATGGTCGTCCGTATAGAAGTACTCCCGATGCACGAATTCCCGTCGAAATCGCTTTATAAGGAAGTCGTATACCTTCTGCTCCTCGACGTGCGCGCGCTTGCTGATGTGTTGGGCAAGGTCAGATCGATGAGCTCCCAAACGCAGGTCATGCGTCGTTTCCAATCCCAGCTTCTTGCGCAGAGCAACAAGGCCGCCAAACTTTCTCTCGGCTGTTTTTGCCCGCGGTAAATAAGCGTACTCATCAAATTCCGTCGCGGTAGGATACCTTCCATGCTCCCTGTGGAAGCGCTCAAGACCATTCTTTATCCGCTCAATCGGCCAAATCTCTCCTCGAGCCATTTTCACACGATAACACTATATGTCGCATAAACTATATCTGTTTGTGGAAAACAGGCACAGTCGCTCACCTACCGGATCTGATCCTCTGACCGATGCTTCCTCGACCCACTACTGCTATACTTAATTTTTAGCCGGCACTGAACACACCGTTTTGTGCCGGACCCCAGTTCGAGTGCCAGTTTGCCCCGAAACCTAATTTCAACAATTTATTGTTGAATAACGGTCTTCGGGGCTGTTCTTTTGAAAGGCTTAAAACAATTAGCCCCGGAGACGCCGCTCCGGGGACTTTTCAATTCATGCTACACCGCTTTGGCTCGCTCAGGCGAAATAGCCATAGTAGACCGTGTAGAACACCATCCAGACCAATGAGACGATGAATGTCATCCACGTCACCACGAAGATGAACACGGTCCAGTCGTCGACGTCGCGAGACTTGTCGGACTGCTTGGCGCTGATGAACCAGAGCCAACTAGCGACGCCGGACAGGAACACAGCGTTCCAGCCACTTTCCACATATTGTGGGATTTTCGCGTCCGGCAGGAACTTGTAGTAGACGCCGAGCTTGTAGAGCAGAAACAGCAGCGTTGCCGCCAAAAGTGCTTCTGCCAGTGCGTTGAGGCGCGAATTGCCGTTGTGGTCGATGCGGTGCATCGAGGTCCCCCATGGTCGGTGAAGCTGTCGGAACTATAAACCTCCGCTCTAGAGAGTCAAACCCTCAAAGGAGGGT
>JBBUCP010000040.1:0-4425 GCA_038057725.1 Patescibacteria group bacterium
ACTCGGCATCATCACGGCGCGCGGAGGATCAAAAGGCATTCCGCGCAAAAATATCAAGCTCCTCGCGGGGAAGCCCTTGATTGCGTATACAATCGACGCTGCAAAGGCATCGGGCGTCTTTGATCGCATCATCGTCTCAACTGACGACGCCGAAATTGCGGACGTTGCGAAACAGTACGGCGCGGAAGTGCCCTTTATGCGTCCTTCCGAACTTGCAGGGGATTCGACACCGACGCTTCCGGTTTTGGTGCACGCGTTAAAGTGGCTGAAAGAGAACGAAAGCTACGAGCCGGACGCGGTGATGCTCCTGCAGCCAACGGCGCCATTGCGAACGCCGCAGCATATCCGCGAAGCTGCCGAGCTTTTCACAAAGAGCGGTGCGGATTCCGTTGTAAGCATGAGCGAAGTTCCGGGGCATCACAATCCTCATTGGCAATTCAATCTCGATAACGAACAAAGAATCAGCATTTTTACCGGCGAGGCATTTTCCGACATCATCAAACGTCGTCAGGAATTGCCGAAAACATATACACGTAACGGTGCGATCTATCTCTTTAAAACTGAACTCTTATTTCGCGTCGACCCGACGTTTTACGGCGACGATGTTCGTGCATATGTCATGGACAAAGCGTCATCGGTGAATATCGACTCTCCTGAAGATTTCGCGCTTGCGGGGCATCGATTAGCTAGTAGTATCCATCTATGACTAATGGCATCTGGGAAAAAATACAGAACGGCACATGCGTGATAGCCGATGTAGGAAAGAATTTTATACAGACGGAAGAAGAGCGGTCGGTCGCGGAGTACCTCGAAAACGCCAAGAAACTGGCGAAAGCGGCAAAAGACGCCGGTGCCGACGCGATCAAATTTCAAACGCATACCGTCGAAGACGAACAACTCAACATCAGCGTTACGTCGCCGCATTTTAAAGGTGCTGATCGCTATTCATGGGTGACTCGCAATACGAATGCGACGCCAATGGACGCATTCTGGCAGCCGCTCAAACGCTACTGCGATGAGATTGGCGCGCTCTTCTTTTCAACACCAATGTCTCGCGCGAGCGCACAGAAACTCGAGTCGCTCGGCGTCGAGTTCTGGAAAATCAGCTCTGGCGACCTCCTCGATTTCGTGATGCTTGATTACGTCGCATCAACCAAGAAACCCGTTATCATCTCGTCCGGTATGTCAACGCTCGAAGAAATCGACCGAGCAATCGCATTTCTCCAGAAACGGGACGTGCCGCTTGCGATCCTGCACTGTGTTTCGAAATATCCGTGCCCGCCGGAAGAGCTGAATCTCGCAACGATCCAATTCTTGCGCGACCGCTATCAGATTCCGACTGGCTTTTCGGACCATTCGATCGGAATTGATTCGGCGCTTGCGGCGGTGGCGCTCGGCGCGACAATTGTCGAAAAGCACTTTACGTTCGATCGAAAACTCTGGGGGGCGGATCACAAAGTCTCCATGACACCGGATGAGCTCGCGGCACTCGTTTCCGGAATCCGCGCAGTTGAGAGGAACCCGGCGATGCGCGACGAATATCTCGCAAAAGAGATCGTGCAAAAAGGGATGGGGACACCAGGAAAAACCATGGATCCCGACGAAGCGGTCTTCCGCCCGTATTTTCGCAAATCACTCATGATTGGGGAGGATATTCCGGCCGGCACACAATTGCGGCCGGAGATGATCTACGCGATGCGACCACAGGAATATGCGGGAGGATTGCCCTCGGAGTACTATGAATCAGTACTTGGAAAAACTACCGTAGTTGCGCTGAAGAAATACGACCCTATAAAACTCGATGTGGTACAGTAACGTCTCATGACGTTTCGTGATTTTTTCTCGCCGGTGTGGTGGATTTCTTTTCTGCACCGGGTGCGGTATTTGCACTTTTTTGCCGTCGGGATTTCTGGTGTGGGCCTCAATCTCGCGATTACGGTCGGCCTCACCGAATTTTTCCTCGGCCGCGAGAACTATTTCACCGCGTACCTCGTGGGGCTTGGCGCGAACCTTATCTACAATTTCGTCCTCCACACGCTTGTCACCTTCAAGACCGAGGGGAGCCATGCGCGTCGGTTAATTCTCTTCCTCGGGTATTCCGTGCTTCTTGCCTACCTCCAGACACGCGTGGTCCGCTACCTGACCAACCTCATCGGCGTGGATTGGTATGCCCTCGTTATCGCAAGCGTGATCCTGGTATTTTCCATTATGACCTTCGTCCTCTTCAAATTCGTGCTTTTCAAGAAGATTCCGCCCGAATCCACCCCGTGATACAATCCCGCCTATGACGCTCGAAAAAGCACTGCGGTGGGTTGTTGTGGCGGGTATTTTTATCCTGCCCTTCCTCGTCCTCTATGTCTCGAAATCGCTCTTTTTTCCCTTTATAACCGGCAAGAATTTTGACTTTCGCATCATTGTGGAAATAATCACGGGCGGGTGGCTCGTGCTCGCGCTCGTCAATCCCGCGTATCGACCGAAGCGTAGCTGGCTCCTATGGGCGTTTGCCGCCTTTGTCATCTTCATCGGCATTTCCGACATCTTCGGCGCCTATCCGCACAAAAGTTTCTGGAGCAACTACGAGCGCATGGAAGGGTGGGTGACGCTCGCGCATCTCTTCGCGTACTTTGTCGTCATGCAGTCGGTTCTCACGACCGAAAAGCTCTGGAAGCAGTGGTGGCACACGTCGCTTGGCGTCTCGGCGCTCGTCGGTGTGTACGCACTCTTCCAGCTCCTCGGATTCATTACGATCAACCAGGGCGGCATCCGCCTCGACGCGACCTTCGGGAACTCGACCTACCTCGGCGTCTACATGATGTTCCATATTTTCATCGCCGCCTTGTACCTCTCGCGTGCGTGGGTGGATTCTCCGATGCGGCGCGGCGTGCATGCCTCGCTCTACGGCGGCCTCATCGCGCTCGATACGCTTATCCTCTTTTTCACGTCAACGCGCGGTGCGATTTTGGGGCTCGTTGGGGGCGCATTCCTCGCAGCACTCATCCTTATCGTGCTTGCGCCGCGCTCAAGAGTCGCCTGGCGTGCGGGCGCGGGCATCGCGGTATTTGTCGTCCTTGCCGGCGCCTTCTGGCTCGTGCGCGACCAGGCGTGGGTGCATACGATTGAACCACTGCATCGTCTTGCGATCATCGGCGACGAAGGCGTCCCCGATGCGCGTGAAATGAATTGGGGAATGGCGTGGGAAGGATTCAAAGAGCGTCCGCTCCTGGGCTGGGGTCAGGAAAATTATGCGGCCGTTTTCGACAAATACTACGACCCGGGGATGTACGAACAGGAGCCGTGGTTTGACCGTGTGCACAACATCATCTTCGACTGGCTAATCGCCGGCGGCATCCTTGGGCTCCTCGCCTATCTATCAATCCATATTTTCGCGCTGTTTTTGCTCTGGAAAAACGGCGCGTTCGCACCTTACGAACGCGCGATCGTGACCGGCCTCATGGCGGGCTATTTCTTCTATCTCATTTTCACGTTCGACAACATCACGAGTTACCTTTTCTTCGTTGCACTCCTTGCCTTTATTGCCGTGCGCGCGCACGAGGCAACGCCGCCCCTGTTTGCAACAAGCTCCTTGCCGCCCCGCATGCTTCCTGCCGCCGCGGGCGGAGCCATCATTCTTGCCTGCCTCACTGCATGGTTCGTGAATGCCGATGCTATCGCGCAGAACCGTTTGATCATCCGCGGTCTCTCCACGCATGCGAGCGGTGTGAAAGAGAACCTCGCTGCTTTCAAGGAGGCGGTCGCGTACCGCAGTGTGGGCGACCAAGAAGCGCGCGAGCAGTTCTCGCAGGCGGCTACTTCCATCATTCGGGTCCAGGAACAGCCGCTCGAAATGAAGGAGGAATTCCTACGCACTGCGCTCACTTCGATGGGCGAGCTTGCCGCGGAAGCGCCGCATAACGCGCGGTTCCCGTTTTTCATGGGCATCCTTCTTGATCAAGCTGGTGCCTACGAGGATGCGCGTGCCGCCTTGGGGAAAGCGCACGAGCTGTCGCCCGGCAAACAATCAATTCTCATCGAATACGGACTCAACGCGTTTGCGCGCGGCGAGAACGACGAAGCGGTTGGATACTTCAAACAAGCATACGACCTTGCGCCGAAATTCCACGAAGCAGAAGTGTTTTACGCGGCAGCGCTTGTCCGCGCCGGGAAGGACGCCGAAGCCGACGCGCTTATCGCGCGCATGATCGAAGCGGATACGGCTGCCGACGCGCGCATCGCCTCCGCGTATGCGGTGCGCAACAAGTACGACACAATCGCCGCAATCTGGAGCGCGCATATCGAGAAAAAACCGGACGACGTGGAGGCGCGATTCGTGCTCGCAAGCACCTATTACGCGGCGGGTAATACGATGAAGGCTCTGCAGGAATTGGAGGCGATAAAGCGCGAAGTGCCAGGCGCAGCTGCGCAGGC
>JBBUCP010000041.1:0-2664 GCA_038057725.1 Patescibacteria group bacterium
ATGGTATCTTTGCGCATATGAAAAGCAGGATGCGTACCTATTCTCTTGCTATTGAAAAACATCGCGATGGATATGTTGCGTCGTTTCCGGCGCTTGCAGGATGCAATACGTGGGGAAAGACCTATGAGGATGCCGTTAAGAATGCCGAAGAGGTACTCCTCGGCTATTTAGAGGCGCTGCAGAAGAACGGAGAGAAAATCCCCGTCGAGCATCCAGTGGAACCGGTATCTCTCGGAGTCATGGTAGGAGTACCTGCATAAATATGATGGCACGACTGCCATCGTGTACTGCGAGCGAAATAGATCGGGCTCTCAAAAGACTTGGATTTGCCGTTGCGCATCAAAAGGGAAGTCATAGATATTACATAAGTCTGGCAACAGGAAAGATCGTTACATCGGTCCCGATGCATCCGGGAGACATGCCGCGGTGGCTTTTGAAGAAAATCATTCGAGATGCCGATCTAACTGAAGACGAATTTCGCAAGGCGCTATAAATTTGCTAGGATGCTGCAATGACTCATAAAGTAGATATCGTGGCGCTTGCGAAGCTTGCCCGGCTGGACGTTTCGGCGGAAGAGATGACGCGGCTCGAAAAGGAAATCCCGGATATTTTGGGGTTCGTGGAGACGATTCAAAAAGTTGCAACAACGGATATTGCAAACGACACTGCGCCCCGCAACGTGATGCGCGAGGATGCGAATCCGCACGAGAGCGGGAAATATACGGAAGACCTGCTTGCTGCAGCACCAGCACAGAAAAACAATCAAGTGGTCGTGAAGCAGGTCCTTTCGCGCACAAAATAGTATGGATCTTACTTCACTTACCGTTGCCAAGGCTCGAAAATCGCTCGATGCGAAGGAATATTCCGCGTTTGATCTTACGAACGCATATTTGGAAAATATCGCGGCAAAAGACGGTGAGATCCATGCCTATCTTGAAGTGTGGGCTGATTCGGCGCGTGAGGAGGCGAAAAAAGCCGATGAGATGATTGCGGCCGGAAAGTCGCAACCACTTACGGGAATTCCGATCGCCATGAAAGATAATATTTTAATTAAAGGCCGTATTGCCTCGGCGGCGTCAAAAATTCTCGAGAACTATTGCGCTTCATATGACGCGACGGTGACGGAAAAGCTGCGCGCGCAGGGCGCTGTCTTCCTTGGCCGCACCAATATGGACGAATTCGCGCACGGCTCTTCGACGGAAAATTCCGCCTATGGCCCGACGAAAAATCCGCGCGATACATCGCGTGTGCCTGGCGGCTCTTCCGGAGGTTCGGCCGCTGCTGTTGCGGGGGGCTTGGCACTCGCAGCGCTCGGGAGCGACACTGGCGGCTCGATTCGCCAGCCAGCAGCGCACTGCGGCATCGTCGGATTGAAGCCGACGTATGGCGCCGTCTCGCGATTCGGCCTTATCGCGATGGGCTCGAGCCTCGACCAGATCGGTCCCCTCACAAAAACCGTCGAGGACGCACACATATTTTTCGACGCAATTCAAGGTCATGATGCACATGACAGTACGTCATTGCCGGATGCGCCACACGAAACAAAAAAGCCAAAAATCCTCGGAGTCCCGCGTGCGTTCCTTGCGAGCGGCATGGATCCGGACGTCCTGCAACTGTTCGACGCGACTCTTGAGAAATTGAAAACCGCGGGTTACGAAATCCGCGATGTCGAGATGCCGACGCTTCCGTATGGTCTCGCCGTGTATTACGTCATCATGCCGGCGGAAGTCTCGACGAACCTGGCGCGCTTCGACGGCATCCGCTACGGACTCTCGGTACCTGCGGAGACAATTGGGGATGTGTATACGAAAACGCGCGGGCAGGGATTTGGCCCGGAGGCACGCCGCCGCATCCTCCTCGGTACGTTCGTGCTTTCTTCCGGCTATGCCGATGCGTACTACCGCAAGGCGCGAGCCGTCCGTGCAAGGATCCGTGACGAATTCGCAAAAACGTTCGCAAGTGTCGACGCGGTCGTCCTTCCAACAACTCCCGCGCCCGCGTTCAAGCTTGGTGAAAAAACAGCCGATCCTCTGGCTATGTACGCGGAAGATATTTTCAGCGTGCCGGTCAACCTCGCCGGCGTCCCGGCCATTTCCGTACCTTCGGGCACGGTCGTGCGTGAAGGGAAGGAGCTGCCCGTCGGTTTCCAAATCATCGCGCCGCACGGCGATGAAGGCACGCTCTTCACGATAGGCGCGGCTGTTGAGAATTCGCGCGGATAAGCGCATAAGCGGTTATACTTACCGCATGGAACCGATTCCGCAAGCACAGTACGGCTTTACAGAAGAGCAATTGACGGCGCCGCAGGAGTCGCTCCTCGAATTGACCGAACAGCCGGAGTGGATCCCCGTCATTTTGCGCGAGATGCGCTACGGCTCCGAGCAACTGAACGAACTGGTCAATTTCCGATCCGGCCTTGCCGGCGTTTCCGGCTTCAGTTCGGACATGAAAGTCCTTCTGGAGCGGCGGGACAATGCGCCCTCGGCCGCGTTGGCCGTCGAGCTGTTTTGTTATCAGGCGCGCAAGACCATCGGAGCCCTGGCGGCCACCCTCGGCGGGTTGGACACACTCGTTTTCACCGGCGGTATCGGCGAGCGCGCCGTGCCGGTGCGAACGGAGATTTGCCAAGGACTGGAATTCCTTGGAGCGCAACTCGACGCGCGG
>JBBUCP010000042.1:0-882 GCA_038057725.1 Patescibacteria group bacterium
CGCAAATCTCCCATCTTGGTTTTCAAGCCCTTGCACCAATCGCGCCGCTCTTTGCTCGGCATTTGTTTCCGAGTATTCCAAAAGAAACTCTACGCGATGCAATGTCGGCATGCGGTCGGCGTAGAGTTCTACATAATGCACACCCGTTTCTAACCGACTTTCGAAGTTCACACTACTGCGACGACGCTCGCCACTCACGCCGCGTACGAGCCATACCAAAAGACTGCCTACAAATTGCCACAGTAGAAACTTTCCTGCAGTCGCACCCGGTATCACTCGTCCGTCAACAACAAATTGCACATCGTCGCTATCCCGCAGACGTTTCTCTATAGTTGCATCTACTACAAACATCCGGAGGGGAAGATCGATAAAGACAAACGAATACCACGGCCTTCGATCGCCATCTTCGGCCTGCTCTTCAATGTTTAGTCGCACGCGCTCTTGACCAGACAATTCTTGCACGCGAATCAATTCAACATAGGCGCTCGATCTCGGCACAAGGCCGAGTGTATGAGTACCCTTTCGAAGCGACGTAAAAAGCACGACTGTTTGAGCGAGGCCTTGTAACTTCGTTCCATTACACGCTGCCGGAATATCAAATACTTGTTCATTCTTGTGTGGTGGAATTTCGCGAAATCGCAACCCATCAATCTCGAAACGCAGATTTTCTTCCTGACCGCTCTTTGATTGACTTTTCGATGTACAACGGGCGGTTAAAAATATCGCGACAAGCCCGGACTGAACAATTGGAAACGTGATCTTGAGTGGGCTAGTGATTCGCCTTTGCTTTTCAAGAATATTCTCCATGAACACAATAATATCACGCCACAATAACCGGTTCCGAAATCGGAGCAGATTCAGCCGCAACCGGCGAAGCCGGTT
>JBBUCP010000042.1:892-3391 GCA_038057725.1 Patescibacteria group bacterium
GCGGCGCGGGCGTCGCCGGTTCAGAAGGAGCAGCTTGCGGTGAGCTTGCTTGCCCCGAGCTTGTCGCGGCGGTCGAATCCGGCTGACTCACCTCATCGGTCATATCTGGAAATTATAGCGTATGGAAAATCGTGCGTAACTACGTTCCATTAACAGTGCCTGTCCCCATCTATGTCCCCATTTATTCCCCATTTATCAAAACAAAAGCAACCGCTCTAAGGTTAAACCTTGAAGCACCAGTCTATTTTTCGCTCTGTGGCATGTTAAAATACTTTTATGAAAATCATTCTTGTCGCCACTGATACGAGTCGTAAAAGCGTGGTATTTGTTTCAGATACCAGACAAGTTTTTTCTTTCGAAGATACAAAGCGTTCGATACGCGGCGGGGTGTTAGAAGATATGTATATTGTTAACGGAAAGCGTGGAGAATATATTCGATCTTTTCCAAACAATAGTCCCAAAGACAACCTCGACACTCTTTCCATTTCCGGTCGGGACATTATTGCGCACATACAGCAAACCAAGCACGCTGTGAGTACGCCGCCAATAAGCAATTATTTGGAACGCTATCTGGCATCTTTGGATGAAGGCAAACCATTCATCATCCCGATTGGGCAAGAGAAAGTTCTTGTTGCGGATGTTAAAGCAAAATTCACTCCGCACAAGTCTCTCATTACAACAGCGGCGAAAGAATTTGCCATCGATAGGTATTTGCTCGGAGCGCTCATTGTTGACGAGATTGCTCGCCAGCATCCATTTGAAGAAATTATCGATCTGCTCAGTCTGAAAATTCTTGGTAGAAATGTATCGGTCGGTGTGGCACAGGTGAAATTGGAGACTGCCAACAATCTGATCAAAAAGAAACTGTACAATCCTAATCCTACCGATAAGAACCTCCCGTTTAAAGAAACATTGAGCAATGAAAATCGGGAATACCTCTACCGGTACGTCATAGAGCCAAATCACAACATACGATTCGCGGCGGCGTATATACGAGATTTGATCAATGTGTGGGCAAAAAAGATTGATCTATCGAAACATCCGGAAATCGTGGCAACGCTCTATGCCATCGGATATGGAGTACCAAAGATCGATCCAAAATCAAACGAGCGGGGAGAGCAGATCGCGACAGAGTTTTATGCGCTCGCTAAAAGATGGCTCGAATAAATAGTATGGGAAGACTGTCGCGCACACTGACACTAGGTTTAGGCGTGGGCGCGACCTTGGTCGTGGTATTGGGGGTACTTTTTTTTTGGTTTGCTCACGGCGAGCCAATACATGATGGTAATGTTTGGTTACTAGAGAGAAACTTTTATGCGAAAGAAGTATCGCATCCGAACAGTTCAGTGTTGTTGGAGAAAAAGAAATATCTCGGTGGGAAATCTACTCACGGCGATCCATGGTGTGTCTATGCGGTGGGAGAGATGCGTTCAGCGCCGCTCTCAAAAGAAGACATTAGAGAGACATACCAAGGTATTGTCGTTGGTTTTTGGAAGGAGCGTTTGCCGCTTCAGGTGCTTTTTGCCGATGAGTATGACGGGCCACAGGTAATGCCGTATGTGAACTGGCAGGACGAATTGCGCGGCATGCCCGCGTCAGAGCATACGGTGTATGTAGTATATGCCTCCACAGAGCGACCAATACTCTTAATTGATTTGCGGTGTGATGATTAAGGTTAAACCTCGGAGCACCACGACTAACTGCCTTCTGCCAACTTCCCTCCCGATTCCCCTCATCGGTCATATCTTAAAATTATAGCGCGTGGAGTATCGCGTATCGGGGACGAACAGCTTCCTGCCACCTTATTCTCACTTCATTCGCCTGATACCTTCTCAATACCTATCTTTTTTAAAATATCCGTAAAAGCGACGTACTCTATTTCATGTTCCTTATAAAACGCCAGGCTATCTTGTAATTCTCTTGTTTGATTTCCTGTATCCAACAAATCACCGAAGGCAAATCCTTCTCTGGCCTCATATTCTTGATACCCGACCAAAATTATTTGCAAGAAAAAGGTTCCTGCCACCTTATCCCCTCACCATGAAGGACGGAGCGAGTTTGGTGAGGGTTTTGTTTGCCCGTGTGCCTCACTGGTGTGCTCCTTTACGGAAGGTGCTGGCGATTATAAGGAGGCTGATGATGACGTAGAGAACGCTCACCCATCTGAAGATTTGTTCGGGATAGGGGGAGAATAGGTCGTTAGCACCGGGGCCAGGATAGAAGGCGAAAAGTAGGGCGGCAAGAGGCACGAACCAGATCGCGAACTTCTTCCATGCGGGGAATGCTTGCGGAGTGAAGAGGAGGATGAGGAAGATTAGTGTTAGAGCTGCACTGCCATAATAAAGCGCGTTCCCAATCCATGTGAGTTTGTTAATACATGTTGGCTCAGTCACTAAACAGAAACCAAGTTCTGTCGAATTTCCAAGTGCCCACCCAAAACAAAAACCGAGTAATGATAGGCAGAGGAGGGCGAGGGTAATCTTTCTTGTGTTCATATTG
>JBBUCP010000043.1:0-1317 GCA_038057725.1 Patescibacteria group bacterium
TTTTCCTTACCGATCGGCGGGTGGTCTCCGATTTTCTTTTCCCCGTGGCTCTTGGGAATACTGTAGTACTTCCCCTTGAAGTGTACGTCTTCGTAGACGTACCCAACGCCCACAACGAACGAGACCTTAAACTGTTCCGCCCGTTGCCCACATTCCGAGTCCACCGAGCACTCCGGAATAAGGCGAATCTCGCGATGTTCCCCCGCGAGTGACGCAAGAAGCGTCTTGTCCACGTCGCTCAGGTGCGGCCGTCCGTCATTTTCGGGCTTGGATGCCGCAGTCTTCGGAGGTGGCGGCGCAGATGCCGCTGCCGGCGACTTCTTGTCGCACTTGGCAACGCACACTTCCACTTTCTTCTCCAAGGTGTCCACATGTGTGACGAGTTCGCTATGCCCTTTCTCGAGCCCGTCAACGCGCGTGGTAACCGCAATTAGACCCTGCTCGGTTTTGGTCAGCGCTGATGCCGTTGTGGTCGCCATCTTTTGTTGTTGGTTATAAAAAACCAAGCTGCCGACAACAAGAAAAACAATCGCAAGACCCGCGAGGATCCATGCCGCGATTCGCCTATTGTTCATAACAACCCCCCCGCGCCGTTAGCGCGTGTTGTAAAGATTCATTTCCCGCTACACGAAGGCAAGGCCTTCGTGAGCGGACCTAAAAAATCAAAGAACATCCATGTCTGACGGTCCAACTCAAAAAAGAGTCAGGCGGTCAATAATGGGTGGAAGTGCGCAGAAATCGCGCACTTTCCACAAAACTTCCGCGTTGTGCAAGGTTTAACCTTGCACAACGTCCGACGATTACACTAGAGCGGTTTCCATCCGGGCCCGTACCCGGCAGGGGAATGCGTGCCCAAAACCGGCTTTCCTTGCGCCGCCTGGGAGGTCGGGTACGAAAATGTCCCACATACCTGTGCCTCGGTTTCCTTCACCGAGGCCTCGGTCGGATTTGCATTCCCCGCCACGAGGAGCTTCTGTCGCGCAACACATGACAGAAGAACTGGGGTAGAACACACCTCCCGTGTGTTCTTCTTCCCCATCTCTTCGGGTAACGGACATCCGAGGATTGATGGTGCGGACACTCGTCCTTCACGAAAACACTCCGTGAGGAAAGCCCACTGCTCACTCGTAAGTGGGTCATACCGATTTGAGGCGGCCGCCTTATTTTTGAGATCAAGACATTCCTTCTTAATCTTGATCTCATTCAACCGCAGTGCTTGACTATCCGCGGCTGCAGAAACATCCTTTTTCTGCTGGCGCGCCGTGGCACATCCGCCAAGAACCGCAATCGCCACAAGGGCGACTGCCAATTTCAGAT
>JBBUCP010000044.1:0-6905 GCA_038057725.1 Patescibacteria group bacterium
CTCCTTTCGGAGCGGCTGTGACGTTCACTTTATCGGAGCTTTTTCAGCGGCACTTCTCTCTTTAATCACGCGAGATCACGATCTTTGGCATCGAGCCATCTTTCGACGCTACGATTGCCATTGCATCGTTGGTGCCTGTTTTCTTGATCGCTTCCACAATCGACTGTACTTTCGCCGCTACGATTTCCTTTGCAACCATGATCGGTGCCATTGGTGCCACGACGGGAGCGTACTGCTTCCTGCGAGCACCTGCGAAGGCGAGCGCCGGGACATAGTAGACCGCGAGATACCCTGCACCCATCGCGAAGACCAAGAGCCCTGCCCAGTACATCGCGTTGCCGAAGGTTCCCAAGTCAAAGCCAGTGTACGGAATCTGCGTAAGCGAGACGTATGGAGTCGGGTTGTAGTTGTACGCATTCACCGTCGTTTGGCAGGTAGCTGAACCACCATTGCCGTAGACCGTAAGCGTGTACACCATGTTTCCCGAATTCCAGACCGTCTGTGAGCCGCTGGTTTGCACCGAGCCGACGTTCGAGAGGTAGGCCGACGTTGCGTTTGTCGAAGTCCACGAGAGGTAGACCGAGTTCACGCCGTAGCCGGAAGCCTGTGCCTGGCGAATCGTGCAGTACGGAGCGGGCTGCGTGTAGACTGCCTGGTACTGCGGCGTTGCCGGAGCGACGTACGCGACATTGTTCGAGTTGTAGTTGTTGAAGCTGTCGTTGATCGAGTTGTCGACATTCGTGATCGAAGTGTTCGTCACGTTCGAGACTGAACCGCCGGACGTTGGGCGCGGGGCAGGATAGCTCGGCGAAGAGAACGACATCGGGCGCACCATCGAGTATCCGCTCGAAGAATACGACGGACGGTAACTCGAGCCAGACGAACCGTGCGAACCGCCGGAACCGTACGAATAGCTCTGCGACTCTTCGTCGTAGTAGACATCCTCGTACTCATCGTCGTAATCGTAGTCATAGTCGTTGTCGTAACAACCACATTCGTAGTCGTAGTCGCCACACGAGTAGTCACAACCGTCGGAGCCATAGTCGCCACAAGACCACTCACAACCGTCTTCATACCCAACTCCCCAACCATAATCACCTTCGTAACCTACTCCGGAACCGTAGTCGCCGGAATAGCCGACGCCCCAACCGTAGTCGTTGTCACTCGAATCGTAGCCAACACCCCAGCCGTAGTCGTTATCACTACCGGAATAGCCGACCCCGGAACCGTAATCACTGCCGCCAGAAGAGTCGTATCCGACGCCCCAACCGTAATCGTCTTCAGCATGTGCGATGCTCATAGTACCGAATGCAATACCTGCAAACATAATACCGATCACACTCGCGATAAGAGTCGCTTTTGCCGTAGAACCAATTTTGAAGATGTTCATAATGATGCTGTTTCTAATAATTTTGATAATTTCTTGGCGTACTTTTGCTGCAGCAATTATAGCAGATAAATCGTGCTTGTCAATAGGCAAAAGATTTTCCCCCGGCAACCTCAAAGCGGCTGCCGGGGGAGGTGGTCTGTCACACGCACTCGAACGGGCAGTCTCGTCCTCCGTCGGGGAGAGTTCGGCATCTGGGGGATTTGGCGTTCCACACCAGTTTACCGCTGCAAGTCTTCGTCCCTTTCCGAATCTGACTCGGATCGAGACTCCAACCTGGCGTGACTTCGACGGTGCCCTTCGTAAAAGAGGGCGGTGACGTAGGCGACTGCGTCGGGTTGCGCATGAGAAGGAACACGACGGCGACCGTCAGAGCAACGATGAGCAAGATCGTTAGTACCGCCCCTGCGACCTGAGCCCCGGATGGACCCTGGTGCACTGGATGGTACTGCGGATGATAGTGCTGCTGAACCGGCGCGGGGGCCGGGGCAGGATTGCTCGTCGCTGGTGCAGTCGTTGTCGGGGTAGTCGGAGCAGCTTGGGCGGTCATGATCCCTCCTTCAAGGTTTGACCGTTTCGGAACAGCTGGCGAACGCCAGACTGCTAGAGAGTATAGCATACATGATGTAAATGTCAAGCTAAAAAACGTGGCTGAAATGGGTGGTTTTTGGGTGCTATGATTTTCCGTATGGATGCACCGAAGATGCGACGTGTAGGAATTGTCGCTATGGGCGTCGCGGCACTTGCGGGCACGACGGCGCTCGTGGCCAAGAAAACGTACGGACCGGATGTGTCGCCGGTGTCGCACACTGACACGCGCCCTGAACGTGAAAAAAAATATTTGCTTTCAGCGGAGAAAATTACAGCGCTGCGAGAAGAAGCGATTAAATCTTTGATCGCAAGCGTTCCGGAGGGTAAAAAATTCGATCATTTACGGCATGATGAGGAGCGCCTACGCGCTGAATCGGAAATGTACACGCCAAGCGAGAGCGAACAAGCGGATGTCAGGCGCAAAAGCGCTGCGCAGTTGCCCCTTCTTGCACTTGGGACGGAGACTAATGGATACGGTTTTTTTGAATTTGCGGACGTTGATGAGAGCGGCGAAGAACAACACCGATTGTATGTGATGAAAAAAGATTCACAGGGAACAATGCACTTTGTGGTCGGATTCAGGAATTCTATGGCTGAGAAAGGATTCACGTTTAAAAAAATCGAGGGGTTTACGCAGCTTGGGCTGCACTATTTCACGCATGCGTACGAAGGTCGTTATGGTGAAGTGGTTGATGTCCTTCCTGATAAGCTCGGGAAATTCAAACGCGTGCATACCGATGCAAACGGTAAAGATCATCATTTCGTATCCGATTTTGGCGGCGAATCCGGTGAACCGCCTGCGGTAATAACGGATCGGTATACGATCGACGCGGGGCGCGGCCTCCACTTCCACGGAAGCAACCTGACTGGAAAATGGGCAGACCGCATCAGGAAAATTTGGAAATCAATGCTCCGCGGAGCGAAAAGTGGCGCTTGCGGACGCATGGCGCACGCTGATGTGCGCGTGCTCGGAACAAAATATATTCAGCTGCGAATAACGAAGCCAAAGACCATCAATGAAAATGGCAAAGAAAAAACGATTCGAGAAATCGTTCAGCACGGAACTCCAATTTACATCCACGCGACGCCACCGGTGATACAGCGATCGGAAAAACGGATACGAGCGGGAGGAGAGAGCGATTCTGCGCCCCGAGAGAGCGCGCCGAAAAGTACGCGCAGCGGAAATCCCGGAAGTTCCGGCACCCGTCCCGACCCTTTCGCGCTCAACAATTAAAAACAATGGGCGGGCAACGCTTGCGCATTGCCCGCCCTTCTCCTATCCTTTGACGTTCAGATCAGCCGCTAACGCGTTCCGGCTGCATCGGGTTCTTCTGCCACGCATTGTGGATCGAGACGATCGCCATTGCGACCATCAGAACGAATGCATAGATCGTAGGCGCGACCATGAAGAACGGCAATTGCCCCATGCCGTACATGATGCCTGCGGCGACACCAAAGCCGAAGCCGACGATCACAGTAAGCACGAGAGTGATTTGCAGTATCGCCTTCTGACTCGCGCCCTGCGTGAGAACAACGTTGACGATGGCGAGTACAGCACAGAGCACTGCCAACATGCCGAAGCCGCCCTTCAAGATATCCGGCATCGGGAAGACGACCATCTGCCAGAACTTCGGCATTGACATGCCGAACGCGAGCACCAGGAATGCGCTGAAGCTTGTCACGAGGTAGTAGATCGGTCCGGAGACAGTCGACGCGATATTGACGAGCACCGACCAAAACCAAGCGACCACGCCAAGGACGATGACCACGACGGCCACGGAAAGCCACCATGGCACATACTGCAGAAAATCCAACATCCCATTTCTCCTTCGCTAGCTCTATACGGCTGGTGAAAGCCTATACATCGCACTTATAGACCGCCGCAACTGTACGTTGCGCTGTCTCGTGTGTCAATGACGGGTAGATTTAGAGCGCGTAGCTGCCGACGAGTTCTGCTTCGAGGACGAAGCGCGAGGATTCGCTGGTGAGGGTGTCACACGTGACGATGGTGAGTTTCTGGCCTTCTTTCGAGCGGCCGACGATGGATCGCGATCAGTCTTCCAACTGCAATATTTCTTTCGTTACCCGGGGCACCTCTTTCTCGAAGAAATTTTTCACTTGTTTCCAACTTGCATTGAAGGTTATTATGGGATCAGGATCTTCTTCCGCATCTGCAAAATACACAAGTGCCGCAGCGATATGATTGTAATCATGTACAGCCTCGGGAAATTGTTTTTTAAGTCGCCCAATCACAGCGGTGAGCGACTCACGATTTTTTACATACCAGTACATATCAAAAAAATCGCGCTTCTTGCCGCGCTGCGACAGCGCGAGAATTTTCATGACCGCAATATCTTTTGGATCAAGGACGCGTATTGTTCCGAGCTTCTTGAATTGTTCTTCCGCTCGGAAAAAAGGATACGCGATGAAGCTGACTTTCGCACCGAATAATTCACCAAACAATGTACCAGGTTGCTCAGACGTAGCACGCCACTCGTGTCCAAAAAGCATGAGATTACGCTGTAGCGCCTCCGTATCAAAATCGCGTACTGGCGTAAAAAAATCAAGATCAACCGAGAGACGATGTCCTGTCGCAAGCGTCAGTGCGGTTCCGCCTGCAAGATACCAATCAGCCGTATCCAGCCACGCGCACTCCGAAAGGATATCGAGTGCTTTTTTTGTTTTTTTTGGCACCATCTCGAAGTGCCACATCATTTGAGTATCAGTTCCCATAGCCGCTTCGTCCGAGGATGCAACCTGCGGGGGTTGTCAACAACTTCCTTAAGAAGCGATTTTGGATACGTGCGCCACACCCATTGCACTTCGCTGTCTCGTCCAAAATCAAGTACGCGCTCGATGATATACGGAGCGTTTTTTTGGACGTCTATTCGTTTCGGATCCGTATCCCAGAAAAGCGCTTGTCGGAATTCCATGCTTCCATTATACCATTTTTACAGCTCGTACGAACCGACGAGCTCGGCTTCGAGGACGAAGCGTGAGGATTTGCCCGTCAGGGTGTCGCAGGTGACGATGGTGAGCTTGCTTCCCTCTTTCGAGAGATCGATGATACCTTCTTCGGCGTCGACTTTAGTGACGCTGGTCACGCGATAGACGAATTCCTTGCCGCCGCCTTCGACAGAGATCGTATCGCCTTCTTCGAGGTCGGGAATTTTATTGAACGCCTTGTACATCTGATTGTGAACAATCGGCAAGTGCGACGAGTGGCCGAAAATCAGCACGTTGCCACTCTCGCCGAGCTTCGCGGAATCAACGTAGCGCGCGGGGCCGTCTTTCAAGACGGCGTCGAGTTCTTCGAGATCGCGGGTTTCCGGATTCGAAACCGGAAGGTCGAGATCAATTTCCCCAATGCGGATCCGTGTCGGTTCGATCCCGATTTCTGTTTCTGCTGCAGGCTGCTGGCTACCGGCTACTGGCTCTTCCCCCAACTCCGGCAGATCGGAAAGCGCGACTTTGGAGCGAGTTGGCTCGGTGCCATCGATGTAATACGGGACGAAACCGACCGAATCGGCCGCCGAAAGCGACAAAATGAAAATCACTGCCGTTGCGGCGAGGAAGATGGAAAGAGGAGCCCGTTTTGGAGTTTCAGACATGATGGAATTGTACACCATAAACCGCTATTTGTCAAATGGGATTTATGTGGTATACATGCGTGCACTTACCCCTCATTAACCAATCGACACAAAACAATATGGCCGACACACCACAGCAATCACCTGGCCTCTTGGCGAACATCCTCGCGGTCGCAGGCTTTATCATCCTCATCGTTATCATCGTCTGGGGCGCGTACCATCTCTTGCGCCTCACGGGTTCCGGCGTGACGTCCCTCTTCTCGCGCTTTGGAAAAAGCGCTTCGATCGCGCTCACGGCTCCTTCCGCGCCGGTCGCGTCAGGAAAATCCTTCCCACTCTCCTGGAAATACACACCGAGCGAAAATGGCACGTACGCTTTTCTCTACCAATGCAAACCCGGCTTCCGCTTTGACGCGACGGCGCCATCGGGCTCTGTCGCCGCGGTTCCCTGCGGCAACGCGTTTACGCTGGGCAATACGACGTCGGTTACTTTGACGCCTATCCTCTCCGGAACTTCGACGATCGAAGTGCCGCTGACGGTGGTCTTCATGCCGAGCGCGACGTCCTCGACTGAACGCCCACAAGGTACTGCGACGGTGCGCGTCACGGCGGGCACGCCTGCGGCTTCCACTCCCGTCAAGAATCTTCCGTCGACCGGAGGAACGGGCGGCACCGCGCCCATAGTGAGCGGCCCGGCTGACCTCAACGTGCGAATCCTCGCGGTCGGAACGATCGACGCGTACGGTAATTTTACACAGCGCGCACCGGTAAATCCGAACGAGATCGCGGCGGTGAAATTCGACATCGGGAACAACGGCGGAAAAGCGACGGGCAGCTGGTACTTTACCGTGACGCTCCCGACGAATCCTGCGTACACATACCAATCACCAGTGCAGGCATCGCTCGCCCCGCAGGCACATGTTGAAAATATTCTCCGCTTCCGCCCCATGAACGCCGGCGGCGGCAACGTCACCGTCTCCGTCGATCCGCAGAACATGGTTGCGGAAGCAAACGAAAGCAACAACTACCAATCGATGTGGGCACAAGGAGGAAGCTGGAACTACAACCAGTATCCGTATCAGGCGCCCATAATTTACTAGTGTAAATTTGGTCGCTCCCCGCCTCGGCGCCGACGCGCCTCCGGCCTTGCGACGGGCCCCGCCCCCGTCTCACCGTACGTGTACTAAACACGACCACTGGAAGTACGAAAAAGCACCGCTCTCGCGGTGCTTTTTAATTTTGCCAGAGGCGATCCGTCCAACTTTCTTTTTGCTTCGTTCGAACGTCGGTTTCGATTTTCGTCCGGGGCTTATCTCCGCGCTCTTCTTCAACGAGAG
>JBBUCP010000045.1:0-4260 GCA_038057725.1 Patescibacteria group bacterium
CGTACAAGAGTTGTGATGAGGTGAACGTAGTCGCGCCCGTGCCACCTTGGTTCACATTGAGCGTTCCCGAGATCGTCGAGAGCGTTGTCGTCGCGACCCACGAGGGGACGCCACCGACGAGCGCCAAGACCTGCCCGTTCGTTCCTGCTGTCGTGGTGGCAAGAGAGCCGGTGCCATTGCCGAGGACGATGGTGTTGGCTGCGATGGTGCCCCAGCCCGTGCCGCCGCGCGCTGTTGCAAGGATGCCCGTTACATCATTTGCAAGATCGATGAGGGAGGTGGAGACTGCTCCTGCGGTTGCCTTCAAGAAGCCGGAGAGGGATGTTGCGAGCGTCGTCACGCCGGTCACATTAAGAGTTCCACCGACTGCGGTGTTGCCTGCTGCGTCGATTGTAGTACTTGCGCTTTGTCCGAATCGTGCGACAGAGCCGAGGATGTTGGAAGCGAAGAGGTTTGTCGCGGTTGCGCTCGTCGTCGTGAGGCCGCCGTTGAAGGCGAGGAGCGTCGTCGTTGCGTTGTTGGGGAAGGGATACGCGGCGGTGAGGCCGGCGCCGGTGACGTAATCGCTGCCGGCGACGGCTGCGGTGACTTGTCCGCCGGTCGTTGTTTTGAGAAGTGATCCGCTGGCGATTGAGGAAATCCACAAATTCGTCGTACTTGCCGTCGTCGCCGTCACCATCGTCGTCGAGGCGAATGGAATTGAAAGTGCGCTCGATGCCGGCGCAGAGAACGTGATCGAAGGCGCAACCGAACCAACGACGGCGAAGGACGAGCAGGCGATCCCGGATGAGCAGGACGCGGATGAGGTGGCAACGGACAAGAGACCGCCGGAGCCGTTACCGTACAAGAGCTGGCTTGAGTTGAACGTAGTTTGACCGGTGCCACCGTTTGCAATGGGGAGGACGCCGCTGAATGCGGTGGCGGTGACGCTCCCGCCGGAAATCGTCGCCCCCGTGATTGTGCCGCCGGTGATCGCGATGTTTGAGAGATCCACGTTTGATCCGCTCGAGCGCGAAAGACTCACCAACGACGTCGAGTTCGCATTTTCCATCGTCGTAATGCGGCCAATAAAATCCGCATTCATAACCGCGAGGCGCTGTTCGAGGTAGGCGCTCGAAATACCGGAGACGGAAATGACGCGCTCGGTATGCAGGGTGCGCTCGATGACAGGATTGTTGATGACGGTTGCCTGGGTTGATTGTGCTCGCGCCGCCTGAGCGAGCGGTGCGGCATTCGAAGCGCGGACACTTGGGGCGACGGTGACAAAAACAGTCCCGCGACCGCCTTCCATGCGAAAGACCGCGAATGCCCTTTCGAACATCGTATTGAAGATGAAATTGTCGATCGCCGCGTTGAAACCCTTCGCAAGCGAGCGCGGCGATACATCGGAAAGAGCGGCAGCTGCGAGCAAATCGTACGCCGTCGCGGGAGCCACGAACGTCGATGCGGTAAGGTGCGCTTCCGTCTTCGCTCGGTATTCAGCCGGTTGTACTTCTTTCAGACCGACAGCGCTCGCGATCATCCGCTCGGCATCCGTGCGCATCGCGGCAAACACCGCCTTCGCCGTCTCTGGATCGGCAAATGCGTACGAACCGAAAACGAGTACGAGAGCGGTCACCAGCGCGGCGGCGCGATGCAGAAAATCAAGCGCGGGATGCATCGCATAGAGCGGCGTAGCGTGGAGCGATTGCGCAGAAACTTTCTTTTTTGCGACGGCAGCGGCAAGCGCGAGGCGCGCGTCAAATTTCACGCGTGGCTGTTGTGATTTGTACGCTACGCCCTTCGGAAGTCCGGATTTTGTAGCTGCAGCAACATATGCGCGTCTGCGTTCAAAACCCAAATCTCTTTTTCTCTTTGCATTCGTAAATTCCTGGTTGATGACAAAGCTCTGCATCGATTTTTCAGAAACGTACCAATTCTTTCCAACACGCTTTGCTTTTATTTTTCCCGTGCGCGCCAGGCGCGCCACGTAATCGCGGTGAAGCGCGAATGAAGTCGCCGCATCAGCTGCTGAAATATACTTCGAGTTCTCAAAAAAGAGTTCGTCCGACATGAAAATTTTTCCCGAAATTCTCGCAAGTCGGAAAGACTCGACTTGGCTATATTTTACTAGTTAAATCGGATATCCGAACAACCACAAACGACATATCTGTGGATAGCAAAAGAAGCGGGAATGCGATGTCTAAAAGCTATCGCGTCGGTAGTAGAGCACCTTTCCGAAGAAATCTTGGATGAAATCGGGCGTTATTGAACCCTGTAGCTGCCCAAAAACCTCGATAGAGCCCGTAGCATAGCCCTTAAGAGTGCCGTTAACGCCTCGCGATTGGCTAAAAATATATGCTCCGATGACAACAGTTATGCCGATCGTGGTCAATATAACGACAGTGAGCGTCTTATTCGAGGATCGGTATGATATAAGGCTGTTCACGAATCGAGCTTCCGGGCGCGGCATCTTTTCCATGGTTCTCGGGCGAATCACGCGTATCGGTATTTCGTTTACTGAATCTTCATCCGAGATATCGTTAATTTCAGCCATCTCGCCGAAACGTGATTCCATTTCAGGAAGAAAATCAGTCTTTTCATCGGCGAGGTAATTGAAATGCAGATCGCTTTCATCCTCTTTGGCCTCGAGAATTGGCGTGTTTTCCCTCAAAAGCCCGACTGATTCCGCTTGGACAGCCGCAAGGAGCGCGTCATTATGCTTCTTGTGCGCAACGAGCCCTTCTCGATCGACATGCCAGCGATCACCTATTTGTCGAGAGAGTATCTTTCCTGACCGGGCAAGTTGGCCGACATAATCCTGGTGATACCCGGTAATCGCTGCGGCTCGTTGGGTGGAGACGTAATCCTTGCCGTCGAACGAGACTGACGCCTCAAGATTCGTGGCCGGAGTCTCGTACGGCGGCGGAGTCGGTTTGAATTCATCTGCCTTCACCTTGTAATCGCGAATAGATGCCTCAACGACATACCAGAGGCCCGAGACGCGTTGTGCAATAATATGCCCACCTCGCGCAAGCTGACCAATATAATCTTGCGTATACTCCGTTATCTCGGCGGCTCGTTTCGAAGATATGTATATCGTCCCGCCGAGATTTATCTCTTGTGCCATATACCGGCAAGTATACACGTCAAAAAGTCGTCTGTCTCGGGAAGAGGCGAGGAGTGTGGAGAAGGCATTGTACGCCAGCCACAGAAAGGTACCGAGCCGACGTACCCTCGGTCGGTTATCGATGGTGCCAAAACCGGATATGCGTTTCTGCATTCTTCGCACGCGCGATGTATCCCGGATATTCTTCGGGCGACGTAATCAGATATTTCGACGTCACATATTCATTCGCGCTCGAGTAGCGATACTTCATCGCGTTTGCGACAAGCCGCAGAAACTCCGCATTGTCCTCTTCTTGCCAATTCTCGTTGAAGAGTCTCGCAGCGCCGAGATGCACGCGCGCGAAAAGGTATTTCAACTGCGCGTCCGAGATCGCGCTTTCGGATTTGTACGCCGATTGAAAGACTCTTCCCGTCCGGTGGTACTTGGCGTTGAAATACATCGTGTACGCCGTTTGCAGCTTCTGCATGAATTTCCCGATGCCGCCGCGGATAAGCGGAGTGACAAGAATGCGGAACTCCTTGGGTGTAAAACAGTACGCGCCAATCGCGACCAATTTTTCGCCGCGTGCGGTCTCAAAAATAGCTTCCGGTCGTCCGCTTGCAAAAAGATTCGATGCGCGCGGGCTCTCCAGCGAATTCAAAAGGTACAGGTACGCCTCGAATCGGTCATAGTCTTCCTGCGAGCTGAAAAGTACTCGTCCTTCGGCGCCACAATTGCTCACTTCGACGTACTTTTGAGGCTCAAAAACGTCGTTTTTGGACGCATTTTTGCCGCTCTGCCCCTCGCGTGCACCTTTTCCTACTAAAAATCCAATAAGAGAGCCTTTTACCATCGAATCAGTATAATATG
Organism: Patescibacteria group bacterium; assembly: GCA_038057725.1. Classification (GTDB taxonomy): domain Bacteria; phylum Patescibacteriota; class Minisyncoccia; order Phycocordibacterales; family UBA2100; genus UBA10103. The sequence goes on from JBBUCP010000045.1 coordinate 3,959, forward strand.
CCGGATTGAGCAAGGTCCGACCTCGTGGGGATAAGGTCGAACCTTGCTAATTACTAGATGCTTTGGGACAGGGCTACATATGTCACTTTCCGTATATTTCCTAAAATTGACGGTCTTCCCGGGGCTTTCAGGTGTTTTTCTGCTGTTTATTGGCATCTAAATTTGACAATTTGCAATTTGCAAACAAAACCCCAAAATCCGAAAAAACCAAACTCAATCCCCGGTCGTTTTGCGGGCAATACTTCCGAATATACGATTGATTTCGTCCGCCTCTTTCCACAGAACCTTGCATCTTGCATTTG
>JBBUCP010000046.1:0-2082 GCA_038057725.1 Patescibacteria group bacterium
TCACCCGCCAGCTCCATGTTCAATAGCTTCGTATATCTCCACGTCTGGCCCATCGCTTAAGTCGGGCGCCCATCCTTTTTACGAGCGACGTGTTCTTGTCTTTTCCCTTGCGCAGTTGCTGCAGCATTTCGTCTTTGGCGATGTCGATCGCGGCGTTCACTGATTCTTCTTCAGCAATCGCGATAAACCGCTCGCCGAACTGGTGGACCATGATTTCCGCTTTCCACACGTCGCCTTGCTGCGAGTGACCGACGCCGCGGCCAATTTCGACTTCACAGCGTGTCGCTTCGTCGTGGACGAGGCGCTCAAGCGAGGCGATCTTCTCGTCGAGGTACGCGGCGGTTGCGGCTGGCATCTCGTAGTTTGTCGTCTTGATTCGTATTTCCATGCCTCTATTGTACCACCTCGAAAAGTTTTATCCTCGCTCGCAACCCGGTGAGGAATTTAACTGACGTGAGGGGAACATTATAATGCCGCGCGACGAGCCGCTGCACACGGTCGTTCGCTTCGCCCCTTTCGGGGCGCTCCTTGATGGCGGCCGAAAATTCGTGCTCGCCAGTCTTCTCAAACCGCTCACGGCGTGATTTAGGTGTCACCCGCACTTTGATCCGCATTACCCCACATTATACGGCACTTCGTTAAACAAAGGTGAATTCTTGACCCCGTTAGAAGTCTGCGGGTGAAATATTTATACGGTGTTTGTCCAACAGGCCTTATGTGTCCGCTCCACTTTGATACCCCACGAAAATATGTATGCAAGCATACATATTTTCGCGAATGACTTCTAACGGGGTTGACACGATTCCGTGCCATGTCGTGTTATTTTTTCTCTTGCACGTGCCTCCGTAAACAGGTATAGATTGTTCGTCCGAGAACCGTTAGGGACGATTCTCGCGTACTTAATTTTAACTACGCGATCATATGTCTCTAACAGAGAATTCCCTATCAACAGCCACTATGGCGCGCTTTGCGCTTATTTCTTGTGTCCTTAGCATCCTTTTTATTGGCTTCGCGGCAAGCGCGCAGGAGGCTCCTACACCTACCTGCCCAGCCGGGTACGAACTCTCCGGCAATGAATGCGTGCACACGACTCCTGTCGCGCCTACCTGCCCCGAAGGCTACACACAGGAAGGAGAAAATTGTGTGCCGACTTCAGAACCCATCGCACCAAACACGTGCCCCGAAGGATACACGCTCGGCGAAGGAGGCTGCGCAAGTGAACCCGTAGAACCGACGTGTTCCGAAGGCTTGCGATTGCAAGAAGACGTCTATTCTGAAGGCGAAGACGGCTGTATTTCTGAAGAGCCGGCTGCTCCGGATGCGTGTTCAGGTGGTTCCGTTCTGTCGAACGGCCAATGCGTCGTCATAATGGGAACGCCTACTGATGGTGTGTGTTCTCCCATTCCTCCGACCGTCATCCGAACGATTAATGGTATCGATCGATGCGTCGCAATTCCTCCTTCACCCGCTGAGGAACCAGCGTGTGCAGAAGGCCTGGTCATGAATGGCGGCGAATGCTACGAAGTCGAACATCTCTCGTGCGACACAGGCTTTGCGTACGACGACGAATCGAACACCTGTCAGCAAGAAGTATTACTCGCGCCGACGTGCCCAACTGGCACGACGGGGCCGGTTGAGAATCTGTGCACGTACGTCACTATCGCTGCGGCGGTATGTCCCGTAGGATTCACGCTCATTGAGAACCAATGCGTCGGCAATCCCGTCGCGCCTACCTGCCCCGCCGGATACACTTTGACCGACAGCGTGTGTGTCGCGAATCCTGTCACTCCTACTTCGAGCGGAAGCAGTAATTCTGGTGGTGGGGGCGGAGGTGGCGGCAGTTCTTCAACACCGATCGTCGCGCTCGCGACGACGACTCCGCAAGTGCTTGGCGCGGCGACAAGCTGTTTCCAATTCACGAGCGACCTTACGATCGGCATGACCAGCACCGACGTGACCGAATTGCAGAAGATTCTCATTGCGAAAGGGCATCTTAAAATCGCCACGCCAACCGGCTACTTCGGCGCGATGACGCAGGCTGCGGTCAAGGCATTTCAGGCGGCAAATAGTCTTGAACAAACC
>JBBUCP010000047.1:0-2958 GCA_038057725.1 Patescibacteria group bacterium
CAGACTTCCATCACCGTTGATCGAACCGGCAATCACCTCCGCGCCTTCCGCTTTTGCGACTGGCCGCGATTCGCCCGTGAGAATCGATTCATTCAGATCCGACGCGCCCTCTTCAATCACGCCGTCCGCAGGCACTTTCGCACCCGGCTTAATTAAAATAATATCGCCGGCCACGAGTTCCGTGAGCACGATCGTGCTTGTTTTCCCTCCACGGATGACTTCTGCAATGTCAGGTAACAATTTCGCAAGTTCGCGCAGAGCGCCCTTCGCGCCCTGCACCGATTTCATTTCGATCCAGTGGCCAAGCAACATGACCGTGATCAGCGACGAGAGCTCGAACAAGAGATCGTGGCCGGTCCCGAGCACGATAGAAACGAAGCTATACGCGTACGCTGTCGTTATCGCAATCGCAATCAGCGTCATCATGCCAGGAAGCCTTGCGCGAATTTCACGGTATGCGCTTGCAATGAATATCCACCCGCAGAAAAAGAACACGATGGAGCCGATCGCAAGGAGAGCATATCGCCAGCCGAAAAATTCCGGCCCGCGCACGCCAAAGAGCATGTGCGCCATTTCTGAATAGAAAAAGATCGGGATGGTCAGCGCGAGCGCCAGCCAGAATTTCGTGAGAAACGACGCTGTTTTGTGCCCCGTGTGTTTGCCCTCCGGAGTTTTGACGGAGGCGTGCGTATGCGCATGTTTTTCTCCCACAGGTACCAGATTCATCCCGCATTCCGGACACATCCCAGGTTTCTCCCGCACAACTTCCGGATGCATGGGACAGGTGTACATGCGCGCATTGTAGCGCAATGCCTGACTTCAAGCTCTCCCGCACGATATACTTGTTCTATGCCGCTCTTCCACAATCAGCCGTACCTTCGCACGTTGCTCCTTTGCGCTGGTATTCTCGCCGCAGCGGCGCTCGTCTTTTTTCGCAACTCTCCGCCGCCCCTTGATGACGCGGTATACATGGACGCATCACTCCCCCTAGACGCGCGCGTTGCAGACCTCCTCGCACGCATGACACTGGAAGAGAAAATCGGGCAGATGGCGCTTGTCGAGAAAAACAGCATGCCGCTTCACGACGTTTCGAAATACGGCATCGGTGCCGTTGTAAGCGGCGGCGGTGGCAAGCCAGATGAAAACACGCCGGAGGGCTGGCGAGCGATGATCGACTCATTCCTTGCGGAATCCAAGGCCTCGCGAACCGGCATTCCGATCCTCTATGGCGTTGACGCCAATCATGGGCAAGGCAACGTACCGGGCGCGACGATATTCCCGCACCAGATCGGCCTTGGCGCGGCGCGCGACGCTTCACTCGTCGAGAGGATCGCGCGGGCGACCGCAGAAGAATCGCGTGCGCTCGGGACGTCATGGATTTTTTCTCCGTCGCTGGATCTGCCGACCGACATCCGCTGGGGCCGCGTGTACGAAGCGTTCTCAAGCGATGCACAGGTAACGATGGAACTGGGCGCCGCGTTCGTGCGCGGGCTAGAAAACGATCCCTCGCTGCTCGCGACACCAAAGCACTTTGTCGGCGCCGGCAGCATGCAGTGGGGCTCGTCGTCAAACAAAAATTTCTCGATTGACCAAGGAGCGACGCCTGCCGACGAAACGGCGCTGCGCGCTTTTTATCTTCCGCCCTTCAGGAGCGCCATCGAGAGCGGCGCCGAGGCCATCATGATGGGGCTCAACAGCTGGGGTGATGCGAAGGTGTCCGCGTCGCGCTATCTCATTACGGACGTCCTCAAAGGCGAGCTCGGATTCACGGGCTTCGTCGTTTCCGACTGGTACGGCGTGTATGAAATCTCGCCAAACAAACACGATTCAACAGTCGCCGCGATCAACGCAGGCGTCGATATGGTGATGCTCCCCTACGAGTACAAACTTTTCGTCCGCGACGTGAGGCACGCGGTGCGCCGCGGAGACATCACGCAGGCGCGCGTTGATGACGCGGCGGAGAGGATCCTCCGCGTGAAATTCGAGCTGGGGCTTTTCGACGGGCAGCTGTCGGCGGGCGGCGAAATCGGCACGCCGGCGCACCGCGCGCTTGCGCGCGAGGCGGTCGCGCGTTCGCTTGTCGTTCTTAAAAACGACGATGTCCTTCCGCTTCCGAATAACCTGCGGAAGATCCGTGTTGCAGGAAGCGCAGCGGACAATATCGGCATGCAAGTAGGCGCGTGGACCGTTGAGTGGCAAGGCATCGATGGCAACTGGCTTCCCGGTGCGACATCAATTCTCGCCGGCATCCGCGCCGCCGCGAGCAGCACTGACGTGCAGTACGCGAAAGACGGCAGATTTGCCGAAAAAGACATCGCCGATATCGGGATCGCGGTCGTCGGCGAGAAACCATACGCGGAAGGCTGGGGAGACAACGCAAACCCGCGCCTCACCGACGACGATCTCGCCGCAATCAGAAACCTGCAAGGATCGGCCCGCGAGATTCTCGTGATCATCGTCTCAGGCAGGCCGCTCATCATCACCGAAGAATTACCGAATTGGGATGCGCTGATAGCGGCATGGCTTCCCGGCAGCGAAGGCGCCGGCGTTGCCGACATTCTTTTTGGCACCGCGACAACGACCGGAGAGCTCCCTCTCCCGTGGCCGCGCTCCATCGAACAACTCCCCTTTGACCTCGCGGGTTTTTCGAAGGGCGGCACGCCGCCGCTCTTTCCCATCGGTTTTGGCCTGCCGCTTACGCCGGAGAGGTAGATTCATTCGCGATTTCACAGCCATTTGCTACAGTGATTGCATGACCATGATTATCGCCTTTCTAATCGCCGCCGCTGTCGCGCTTGGCGGTTTCTTTTATTATCAAAACCAAGGAGCGGATGTCCCTGCAAAAAACCAAGGAACGGAAACAAACACGCCGTCCCAAATGCCCGCTCTCACGAGTGTCGATCGAAGCGGCCAGAACCTGACGAAAATGCCGAGTGATATCCTGCGCATGGAGAATCT
>JBBUCP010000048.1:0-2489 GCA_038057725.1 Patescibacteria group bacterium
CGCACCGCCTCCGCCATCGAGAAATGCACGATGTTGTACGCATTCGCGTTTACGTCCTTGTAGCCGTGGAATCCGCTCGGGTAGTGCGACGGATAGACCATAGGGTCAATGAAATCGAAATACGGGAGCGTGCGCTCAAGTACTTGCCCGATATTCAAATCGTCCACATTTGTCGCCGTCATACCGAAGAGATCGGCGGACATCTTTACGCCCATCGGCGCAACCTTCTCATGCAAGTATTTGAAGAAATCTTCGAGCATTTCTTGTTTCGTCTTCCCGTCCCTCTTTATATAGACAGCCGCAGCCATGTCGCCGTCCGACGGATAGCGGATGTAATCGAAATTTAATTCATCGAATCCGATGTCATACGATTCTTTGGAAAGCTCAACGACGGTGTCCCAATACGCAGTCGCGCCCACATCAACAAACGCGAGGCCTTTTCTATCTTTCCAAATGCCACCGTTTTTATGCTGCACCGCCTGCTCCGGATGCACTTTCGTGTAGTGAGGATTCTGGAAGACGGTGATACGGCCGATAACGTAAATATTTTTCACGTGCAGGTCTTCGAGGAATTTTTTCATGTCGCGCGCGCCGCACTCGTCTGATACCATATCCTTCAAAATGGGATTGTCGGTAGGGAAGGCAATTTTCCCTGTGTAGTCGCGGATGTCGATGACGATCGCGTTCAGCTCTGTCGTATCGATCAATTTCGTGAGTGCTTCGCGGAACGACGGTGTGCCCGCCGCGCACTGCGACATGTAGACCGCCTTCACGCTCTCGGGCGTCGGGATATGCGCAACTTCCTGCTTCGCAGGCTGTGGCACCTCGCCTTCTGGATCCGGCTCGCCGCGCGTATACGAAACACTCGAAGGCGTCATGGCCCCGATCGCACTCACAAGCGAGGCAAATGCTTTCCCGGCAAAACCGGTCGTAAGGAACGCGACGACGGCGCCCGCGGCGAGCACGCCCGCGGCGGACCATATTGCGCCGCGCGAGACACTGTTTTTTCCCCTTGCATCTCTCATGCATCACTCTCCGCCGGAGTGCCTCGAGAGATAGGCTCCGCCATCTCACGAGGCGTGCTTTCGACGTAGGTTCCGTTTCCCTTGTGGATTGCCGAAGGGCGCTTCAGCCCGCGGCGACGCACGATGATGCCAAGCGCGATCACGAAGACGCCAAGGACGACGAGAACGATGTTGTCCCATTTGAGAGGGAGGCCGAGGAAGGGAAGTAGTGTCACGAGTACACCGACAAGCATGATGAGTGCGTCAAGAGACATAGACAAGAGTATATCGTAATGCGCAAAAAGATTCTAATCGGCTGCCGCCCGTTGCAACGGATGGACGATCACAACAAATTCGCCGCGTACCGCACCTCGCTCTTTGAGGCTCAAAAAGTTATCCACACCCCTCCCTGTGATGAATTCTTCATGGAGCTTGGTAAGTTCTCGGCCGACCGAGACCTCCCTATCCCCTAACGCCTGCAATAATTTTTCAACACGATGCGGCGATTCGTACAAGACCACCGGAACCTTGCTTGCGAGGATGGCTTTCATCGCGGTCTGTCTTCCCTTTTTATGCGGTAAAAAGCCAAGGAATAAAAATTCACCGCTTTCCAAGCCCTCAATCGAAAGCGCGGCCGTAAGTGCCGACGGCCCTGGGATTGCTTCTATAGTAGTATCAGGCGCTTCGCGCCTGACGCGCGCCACCAGCCTCGCTCCAGGATCAGAAATCCCCGGCGTCCCCGCATCGCTCACGAGCGCAAGATGCTTCCCTTCTCCCAACATCTCAATCGCTTGCGTTGCGGCTTTTGCTTCCATTTTTTCATCGCAGCGAATCAGCGGTTTTGAAATCTCGTATTTCGCAAGCAACTTCGAAGTCACCCGCGTGTCCTCGCACAAAATCGCATCAGCCTCGCGCAGCGTCCGAAGCGCTCGAAGTGTGATGTCTTCGAGGTTGCCTATTGGCGTCGCGACGATTGAGAGTGTTCCCTTCATATCCCAATTATTTTGTAATGCCAAATATTATTCCTATTCGCTCTCGAACGTCGGACAGGGTACGCATGTCTACACGTGCAACTTTGGTGAGTTTACGCGCACATACATCGACGGATTTATGCTGATCGATCAAAATCACGCCATTGATATTTCCCACTGACACCTTAACTTCGTTACTGTATCCCTTGGACTTTGATGTGATTGGGCAAACCGTACAAATAGTCGATGCTTTGGCAAATACACGCTCGGTAATAACCACAGCCGGTCGCTTACCACTCTGCTCGTGGCCTTTCGTCGGCGAGAAATCTACCCATACTATGTCTCCGGCTTCGGGAATGTAGCGCACTACCATATTTCCTTGCCCATAGGTCTTCCCCAATCTACGAGCTCGTGTGGGTCTGCAGAATTCATCCCTCTAACCATGTCTTTCAGAGTCATCTTTTTCTTTGAGGTTTTTTTGGTGAGTACTATAGACGAGCCCTGCAGCACGGTC
>JBBUCP010000049.1:0-1626 GCA_038057725.1 Patescibacteria group bacterium
CTCATCATCATCCTCGCGGCGATCGTTGCGGACATCGTCCGTAACGTCGTCACCGGCTCGGCTCGAGCAGCGGGCGTCAAGCAGGCAGCAATGGCGGGAGCCATTGCCAAGTGGGCGATCTGGATTTTTGCTGTCCTCGCAGCACTCAATCAATTGGGTGTCGCAGCAGCATTCTGGCAGACGCTCTTCACCGGCATCGTGGTAGCGCTCTCGCTTGCTTTCGGCCTCGCCTTCGGGCTTGGCGGAAAGGAAGCGGCAGCCCGCTCCATTGAGCGCATGCGTGATGAAATGGCGCACGACCGCTAGTTTCTGAATTTGTTTATGCAATACCCCGCCTTGCGCGGGGTATTTGCGTTTATCCATCCTTTGCCTATAGTTATGGGGTTCACATCAGTCATGGAGGAGAACGATGCGACGTAGTCTGGATGCCTTGCTCGCTACTCTACAGGAGAGATGGGCGAGAGAAATTGGCGCTGACCCAGAGAAAGTGTTCTTGAAGTTCGTGCCGACCGGCGGGGTTCAACTGGTTCGTTGCGAACTTACTGGTCTCGTTGCGGATCACTGCGCCGCGTTTCTGACACCGGAGGCGCTGGAGATGCGGATACGCGCTATCGACGAAGAAAAGGTAGCAGCTTGAAGGGGCGGGGTCGGCGTCTGCACAGCCGACCCCTTCATTTATCCCCATATTATCCACCATTTAAGCCAAAAATGCCCCAAAATCGGGTTTCTTGACATTACATGGCCTCGCCCTTATACTCCTCTTTACATATGTTGATTAAAGAGATTGCAAGAAGCTGGCGTACGTAGCTGATTTCTTCTGCTACTTTATGCCGCCTCTCTGCGGCTTTTTTAATGCGTATGTTGCTCGTTGACAACTGAAGAGCGACACAATATTCGATGCGAAAATCGAAAGATTTTTGCGTTGAAATGAAATCAAAAGAATCAAACATCTCATACCGGTTACAAGTCTTACCGGGTGGGGTGCAGGAATTCCAATACCACATTCAGCTCTCCACTCCTTACGGGGGCTGTAGGGTGGACGGTCCAAGCCACTCCCGGCACAACTCGACGGGACCGTCCACTCACTTTCTTCTTTGAGAAAAAGAAGAGCTGAATGTGGTATTGGAAATTGTAAAGACACAAAAAAAGTCCACACCTCTAGACAGGGTGTGGCAGGATTTTCTTCGCAAGAAGAAAATCAACACGCGGTTCCCAGAATTTCTAACGAGATTCTGGATAAGGGCGTGCGGTGGATGCCTAGACTGAAGAAAGCGAGGAAGGACGCAGTTTGGCGGCGATACGCTACGGGGAGGTGCCCAGCAACCTTCGATCCGGAGATTTCCGAATGGGGTAACCCCATCGAATTCAACTTCGATGACTGTGCGATTAAATCCGTACAGAGCAGACCACGGGAAGTGAAACATCTCAGTACCGTGAGGAAAAGAGAACAATAGTTATTCCCTTAGTAGCGGCGAGCGAAAAGGGAGGAGCCCAAACTCAGCCACATAAATAGCCTGGAGCCATAAGCCGGTAGCCAGTAGCAAATGCAGAAATGCATCGAGCTACAAGCTGCTGGCTACAAGCTACAAGCTGCTTATGGGATTGGGGGTTATAAGGCTACAGCGT
>JBBUCP010000050.1:0-936 GCA_038057725.1 Patescibacteria group bacterium
CTCGGCAGGAATCGAACCCACATCGTTCCCTTAGGACGGGACTGCTCTATCCATTGAGCTACGAGGGCTATGGTTGCACTCTATCATGGGTATACGCTACATGCGTTTCTTGCCCTTATTCTTCGGATGCGTCTTCGCGTGTTCGCTCGTGATGAGTATACGAAGATCCTGCGGTATTGATTTCGACCGTATGAGATTATCCATGTCGGCCAAAATCATATGCGTCGCGTCAGCTAATTCCGTGATCGTCGGCCGCGGTCGCACGGCATCGGCAGGCAAGTTTTTGCGTAAGTCCAACGCTATTTCGATGAGTGCATACAGCTCTTCCACCATGATCGGACGACGTTCTAGCACAGATCTCCGTTGCTTAAATTCACCAAGCAGCGCGTCCGCGTGCTCGATCGTAATACCATGAGTCTCGGCAAGAGCCGTCACGAGGTTTTGCCGCATCGTTTCAAGGCTCCGACCGCCAACTTTTTGCCGCAGGACTTTTCGATACGGGATTTCTTGCTGTTGCTTGGGAATTGCGTCCATTGTAAAAGCGCAGTAAGACTATAAATTGAGCAGCTTACGCAACTCTTCTTCGTCAAAGCCAACGACGAGATTTTCGCCCACAGTGATGACGGGGACGCCCATTTGGCCCGATTTTTCGATCATTGCTTTGCGCTCTACGATGTCCGCCGCGACGTCGTGTTCGGTGAATGCGATATTATTCGCCTTAAAAAACTCCTTCGCCGCGCCACAGAAGTGGCACGTGGGAGTCGAATAAATGGTTACGGGGGCAGTGGATGTTGGCATAAGTGCACGCGCTTAGCTTTTAGAAATGGCATTATACCATGTCGGATTATTCACAAATGCGGGCGCGGGGAATCGAACCCCGATCTAATGCTTGGGAAGCATTCGTTCTACCACTGAACTACGCCCGCAGTGGCACTA
>JBBUCP010000050.1:946-1695 GCA_038057725.1 Patescibacteria group bacterium
GCACTACTATAGCAACTGTGGACTACCATGAAAACATGCTCTTAAACCGCTGGAATGGCGTAGGGGTTGGTTCCGGTGGAGGAGCTGGCGGGTCGACGATGACGACCACACCCTCGCCTTCCCTGGCGAGGTCGTAGCGTTCGCGAAGTTCAGCTTCGACTCCCCTGTCGCTCTTCAGGTTTGAAATGTCGGTGCGGAGCTCTTGTTCGCGCGTCTCTAGGTCGCCAAGCTGCGCTTGTGCCTCGATTTTGAGCACCCGCGATTCCTGCGACTTTTTATACACTCCCCAGACGCCACGCAGCGCGATAGCGACGAGGACAAGGAGAAGCACGGCAATAAGCCGCCGCCACATGAGACGCATTGGGTCGCGGCGTTGCTGAAATGTCGCCATGGGGTATAATTCTACCACTTGAATTTGCGTCGAATTTATCCCTAGAACCTGACACCTAGCACCTGTAACCTATGTCCTTCCTTTTCCACCACAAGACCAAAAAAGTCCTCAACGTGATTTGGGGCGCGGTAGCGATCCTCATCATCCTCGGCATGGTGTTCTTCTTTGCGCCTGGCTTGCCGGAATTCTTACTTTCGATTTTGAGTTAGCTCATTCGTTCCCTCGAATAACTTTAAGAAAAACGTCGTGGGGTATATCCACCTTTCCACGCGCGAGCATCTTTTTCTTTTGTTTATTTTGCTTTTCTAATAGCTTAATTTTTCTCGTTATATCGCCGCCGTAGAGGTAGCCGGTCACG
>JBBUCP010000051.1:0-6864 GCA_038057725.1 Patescibacteria group bacterium
CCAAGGTGGTAGATCAAATTCGGTGCCTCTGGGACGAGTGATTCGATATCTTTTGTATGGCCGTGACGGTAGTCGACGTTGGCTGATGTTTCTGCAGAACCTGCAAAATTGTTATCAAGCGAAATGACGCGGTTGCCATCGGCAACGAGGCGTTTGATGAGATTGGAGCCGACAAACCCAGCGCCGCCAGTGACGAGAATTAACTTCCCTTGCATTCGTGAAGACTAGCTCGATTCTTCAATTTCTTCAACGATGTCCCATTCGCCTTTCCGGTAGTGCCGCGCGGTGACGGCTCCCACAGAGCCGACTACCGCGAGGAGAAGCGGGGCGAACCACCAATACACAAGGGAATCCTGTGTAGTTGCTGCGGCTGCCACAAGCGCTCCAGGCGTCGATGGAGCCGGATTTCCAATAATTTCTACCGGGGAAGTGGGTGGAAGATTTTTTGTCGTGGTTTTTTTCGCTGACTTCCCTGCTTTTGGCGCGCTTTTTTGGAGACCGCCTGCCGGAATTCCCGAGCCCGGGGTCGGAATGCCGGCTTCGAATTGCGCCCCTGACGGCGCGCGTTGCAACGAATCACCCGTGCCGTTTGCGCTCGCATTTGTGTACGTCACTGAATCGATTGCCACGCCCGATGCATTTGCGATCCCTATCGATTCGTCGGTGTTATTCAAGCTGAACGTGCTTTCAAAAAGCAGCCCTGCAAATCCAGGAAAATCCGCCTTGAATTTTTCCGCGTTGTCGGCAATGACGGCAAAAGCGCCGGCGGCCACAGTGCCGCCGGCGTTTGCGGAGATTTTGTGCTGCGAATTATTTTCAACTACTTTAAATGCGGTCAGATCGGTTGCAGCGCCACGATTATACACTTCGATCCATTCGCGGCCGCTGTCCGACCCTTCGGCGAGGTCGTACATGATTTCCGTAATGACGACCTGTCCCGTCAGGGGCTGCGCCTCTGACGGGACGAGCGCGATAATTCCGACAAGTATCGCAATATACTTCTTCATCCGTTCAAAATCTTCCGAAGGTCATCCGTCGACACTTCAGGCGCAGCATTGTTGCGCGGCGGTATGTGTGCGGGAGCAGGTTCACGCTCATCCTTCTTTTCGAGGCGCGGCTCGTGCCCTTTTCCGGCGAGACGCGCCCGCAGTACGTCCGCAGGTGAAGATCCCGACGAACCGCCCGCTCCTCGCGCCGAAAGGATCGCATCACGCAGGGTGAGACGGGGATGGGGCCCCGTCGCAAGGCCGGAGGCGCCTGGCGCCGAGGCGGGGTCGCGGGATTTTTCAGCAGAAAAATACCCGTGACTTGTGTGTCCGCTCGCACGTGGCTGCGGACGATCATCACGCCGAGGGCCAAAACTTACTGCATCGTTTCGCTCACCATCCCGCTGTGGCGGACGCGATACAGGAACATCCCGCCGCTCTTGTGGCCTTTCATCCCTCCTTTCCTTCGGCTTTACGGCGGGCGGCGCGAAATCAAGTTGGCGTTTGGCGATAATTTTCTCGACATCTGCGCGCGAACGCGCGAAATTCTCACGCGTGGAGCGGATGACGTTTTCACGGTATGAAATGTGTGGCGTTTCGATGGGCGGGATCGTGTCGGCAGAAAACGGCGTCGAGCCGACCCCGTCGATCATGAGCGTGAGATAAATTTGCCCGAGCCCCAAGTTCACCAAATCCTCTGGCGCAAACGTCGGCTCGAAGACGACTTTCAAAACTTCCGCGTCAAACGGGCCGACGCGAAACGTGACAAGCGTGCCGACGTTGCCAAAGACGGCGTTGCGCACGTTTTCTTCCATTTGCTCGATGTACTGGTTGGCGAGCGTGAGTGCGAGCTTGTATTTGCGGCTTTCTGAAAGAATGTCGGCAAACGCCTCGTTCATCATCGATTGGAATTCGTCGACATAAAAGTAGCAGCGTGGAAGTGCCGCCATGCGCGCGGCCGGCTCGTCCGCGCGCGACATCGCGGCGAGATAGATTTTCACCGTGAGCATGGAGCCGAGAAGCGCCGCATTACTTTCTCCCATCCGCCCTTTCGAAAGGTTCACGATAAAAATCTTCTTTGTGTCCATCATCTCGCGCAAGTTGAAAGACGATTTCGGCTGGCAGACGATGTTGCGGATGAGTGGGTTTGAGACGAACTGGCCGACTTTGTTCTGGATCGCCGGCGTCGCTTCCTGCGTGTACCTATCGGTGTACGTCGCGAATTCTTCTGACCAGAATGAGCGGACGACGGGGTCGGTGATTTTTTCGATGACGGCGTTCCGGAACGGCTTATTCGTGAGCATGCGATTGACGTCGAGGAGCGTCGTGTCGGGATATTCGAGGAGTGCGAGGAGGACGTTCTGCAAAATGTATTCCATGCGGGCGCTCCACATGTCCACCCAAATCCGTTTGAAGGCGCCCATGAGGCCGGAGACGACAAGGTGGCGCTTATCGAAGCCCACGTCTTCCATTACGTTGAAGCCGATGGGGTATTCGGTATCAAATGGTGCGAAATACAACACGTCTTTGACGCGCTCCTGCGGGACGAAATCGAGAAGTTTCTCTGCGGTCGAGCCATGCGGGTCGATGAAGCAGATACCTTCGCCGTTCTGGATATCCTGGATGGCCATGTTTTCCATCATCGTCGATTTGCCCATGCCGGTCTTTCCGATGATGTAGACGTGCTTGCCACGGTCGACAGCACGGATGCCGAACATCTCGCGTTTGCCGCGCGTGTGTGTCGTCGCAAAATACGTGACCTTACGCTCCGGATTTTCCTTCCCGTTCCCCGGGGGATGTGCGTGCATGGGAGAATTATAGCGCCAAATAAAAAGAAAAGCGCGTCAAAAGTGACGCGCCGCCATGTTGGCTAGTTGCACAGATCCCCCTGAAAGGAGGAAGGTTATGATTGCTCCGCCTATTGCGAAATAGACGAACTCTCGGGCGTCTTGCTCCGTTCCGCCGTTTAGCAAACGAGCGATCTTCTTCATACTCAACTCCTTCTCAACTCACTCTTGTTTGTTGATCGCTCTCAACCCCGACGAAAGTATGCCTCAAAACTCATGAAAAGCAAGTGAGGAAAATGGAGCCGGTGGATAACATTATCTCGTGCAGGTGACGACGGTGCAGACGAGATTGCCGCCGTACGCGTTCGTAAAGCAGCCGGTGCCGTCGGCGGCACAGTGGCGTTGCCCCGAGAGGCCGGGGCGCGTCTGGAACGTCGACATGTTCGTGTAGCCCTTGTAGACGCAAATCGCGCGGGCGGCAGCGGCATTCGCGACGAATGGCTGTCCGCTAACGACGCAGGCGCAATAGCCATTCACGCAGCCGTTTGCAGAATCGACGTTGAACGTTTCCGTGGTCGAGGCAGTAGCCGCCCGCACAATGAACGCGATACCCGCGCTCGTACCGTTCGCATTCGAAATCGTCAGCGTGTACGTCCCTGCCGTATACGGATTCGGGATCGTGAAGGGGATCGTCGTCCCACTGTTGGTCGAAGCGAACACGCCGATGGAGACGCCGCTCAAAAGGACGGTGTTGGCAGCAGTGAAATTCGTGCCAGTCACCGTGGCGGCTTGCCCGGCAGAGGCTTCTCCCGGGCTCAATCCGGTTATCGTCGGCACTGTTGCGGTCGTCGTGCCCGTGCCGCTGGTCGCGGTAAAGGAAATACCCGTGGTGGTATAGCCATCATCCGCCCAGAGCGAATAGGTTCCTCCACTGTCATACGTATGTTCGTAGGTCCGCACGTTGCTTCCGCAGCTGCTGGGAAACGTGAGCGTGCGACTCGCACCGTCACCCCAGGTCAGCCGGTACGAACCCTCGTCGCAGCCGGTACCGGAATTGTGGGTCGCGGTGAGAAGTATCGAATAGGGCTCCGTCCCCTTCGCGGCGGCGAGCGTAAGCGAGGTGTTGGATGATGCGATATTCAAGGGCAGCGAAGTTTGGAAGGCGCCGCTGGTGAGCGTGATCGAGTAGTTGCCGGTAGTCGCATACGCGTGGTCGACCGTTTTTGTCTGGCTGGAGCATGACGCCGGGAAGGTGATGCTCTCCTGCGCCCCGTCGCCGAAGGCTATCGTGAAGAGGGTTGAGGAACAGGTGCCGTTTGGGTTGGCATACACCGTGAATGTATACGCGCGCGGGCCCGACCCTGATCTTTTTTGCGTGGTGAGTGATGCCGTCGAATTCCCCGGTGCGGGATTGACCGGATATTGCGGATACGTCGGGATAGGATTTGTGGGATACACGGCGCGCGAACAGACGCTTGCGATCATGCTGCGTGTCGCTGCGCCGAGACGGCCGTAGCCCGTCGTATTCCAATCGCCGTAGAGCGTGATGCCATAGGCG
The DNA here is from genome assembly GCA_038057725.1 of Patescibacteria group bacterium. GTDB lineage: Bacteria > Patescibacteriota > Minisyncoccia > Phycocordibacterales > UBA2100 > UBA10103. The sequence continues at coordinate 4,332 of JBBUCP010000051.1, forward strand.
TATTGGAAACGTTGCAAGGCTGCCACCGTCGCGGAATCATAGATGCCGTGCGCGGTTCCTGTGTAGCGCCCCGATTGATCCGCCGTAAGGAAACGCTGGAGACCGGCGATATCATCGCCTTGCATCCCCGGCTCAAGGTCACGGTACAACGTCGGACACACGCTTGCCCTCGGGTACGAGGGATATGTCGCGCTCGAAAGGATCGTCGTGACCTGTTGCTGGATCGTCAAAAGGCGGCCGGTCCATTGCATGGCCTGCGTCGAAAACGCGTTCGACGCGAGGTATGCCTCGCCGTAGGAGCGCGCTTGCACGAGTTCGTTCAGTATCTGTACGAGCTGTTGCGCGAGACCCAGAAGCTGCTGGCGCGCCTCGATTGAGAGCGAGATCGACTGCGCGGACGCCGCGATGGGGATAAGGCCAAATAACATAGACAGGGCAAGCGCAAGACCCGCCCACCATTTTTTGGATTGCATACCCTTATGATGCCACGGAAATCACGCCGCGAGCATGGCTGTCCACACCCGTTACTGCCCCAAAAGTTTAGTACTCTCCCTTTCGTCCCATTGGTCATCCGCGAGCAAGTGTTGCCACCAACTCGCCAGCCTGTGCAACTACCGCTTCTTGTGCCCTGCCTATAAACCTCGTGCGACGCGCTTGCCAGTCGAATGTGTACGCTTGATCTGCCAGTACGACGCCGCGTATCGCTTTTGTAGAAATTGGAACTTCAAAGGGATACCCTTTTGCACGGCTCGTAATTGGACAGCAAAACATGAACGAGGTGCGTTCTGTGTACCGGCGCGACGAGAGCACCAGTGCCGGCCGCCGACCCGCTTGTTCGTGTCCACGCCGTGGCGAAAAAGTCACCCACACGATGTCGCCTCGATCGGGTACGTACGGCATTCCTACTTTTTCCATATCTCCGAACCGACGTCCTCCATATCCTTCCACACGTAGTCGTGCCTGTTCTTGGGAGTGATGCCGTCTATCAAATCGTCGAGTGTGGGGCGTTTGTTCGGCAGCACTTTCGCAATCGTAATCTTGCCGCGCTTCCACACCACAGAAACACCGCTCCCGGCAACTATGCCAGCCTCGCGCACGATGCGGTCGGGAATACGCACGGCGATGCTATTTCCCCATTTGGCCACGGTTGTTTTAGACATAGATACAAGTGTATCTACATATCGCATCCGGTCAAGCGGTGAACGAGTGTCATTCCGTTGGGTTGATTGCGTGGTCTATGGGTCGACGCGGATGTTTACCGAGTCCGAGACGGTGTCACTTGATGGAGTGACAGTGAACCTGATGGTGTGTGGGCCGACTGTTGTATAGGTATGTGTGAATGTCTTTGGCTGATTATTCGCATCAGGGCAATTAACCGATGGGCTTGTCTGTGCGGCACTATTTATTGTTCCGTCACCACAATCAAGAGTATAGGCAGCACATATGTATCCCGTGGATATTGCAGTTATATTTGCTTTCGCTGTGACTGTGAGCGGTGAATTGCCATGCCGAGGAGAAGGTATTGTTAGTCGCCACCCCGCATAGTTTCCATTGTAAGGCCACGGTGTGCAGCCGAAATCTGCATTTCCAAGTGTTCCTGTACCTTGTGGATAGAGCGTTCTGGAACATACTTGAATCTCTCCTTCCATCCACGCACTATTATCGCAGGACATGGTATGTGCATATGGATCTGTACCTCCACGATGAGGATACACTTGAATGGTCTTCACCGTTCCTTCCGGAAAATTTTCCCCTCTGTAGATACACGAGCCGACGGATGCGACCGTGCCCGCCGTAACCGTCACATTCACAAACGGACTCTGCGCGTAAATAGTTCCAACGCCATAAAGGATAGCTTTCAAGTAGGATTGCCCGGTGAGGGTTGGTGTCCAGTTGAAGGTTCCACTCGGACTTTGATAATCTGCCAGTTGAATACTGCCCCCTAATGAGACTTTCACGAAAGAACCTGCGGGAGCGTTGTGACTCGTCCAACTGATGGGTACATTGCTGTTTGTGGTAAAGGTTTGGCCGTTGGTGGGTGCGGTGATGGTGATGGAGGGTTGGCCAGCGGAGGAGGTGGTTACCGTAAGCGTTTTAGTGTAGCCGTTGAGGGTGATGACGATGGTGTGGGTGCCGGCTACAGCATACGTGTGGGATGGCGCTAGAGGATTACCGTTCGTGCATGAATTGCCCCACAGCCAGCCAACGACAGTGTTCGCCGTCACGCTACCGTCGCCCCAGTCGATGGATGCATTGTCGGCCTGCGTATTCGAACAGTATGAAATCTCGATCGGCTGCACGGAGAGCGTAACGGTCTGGCCGCTCACTGATGCACTTGCATCGAGGCGAGCCCCCGTGCCACCGGTTTGCGGCGTACAGCTCGCGTATCGATACTCACTTGCGCCGGAAAGGACGCCACTCTCGCACTTTCGGTCGATTGAATAGGTTTGACAGAGGGAGGCGCTGGTAGCTTCACGTTGTGAGTAGAACTTGCGGATTGTGTTGTGAGGTACCTCTACTCCATCAAGCGTGC
>JBBUCP010000052.1:0-12948 GCA_038057725.1 Patescibacteria group bacterium
CGTCGGGTTGAAGATTTCCACCCACTCGTTATCGTCAGCCCCGTGCGCGGCATTCGGATCATACTGCACCTCACTGATAAGCAGGTGATTTACGCTTGCCGCAGAAGAGGGCACGAAATTCACCGTCACCGAATCATTTACACTGCCGCCGGGGCCCGAGCACTCGAGCATGTACGTTGTTGTGGCGCTCGGCGTGATAATTTCAGAACTAGTCGTCGCTCTTGATCCAATGAACGAGCCGCCCGAAGCGGAGCAGCTCGTCGCGTTTGTCGTCGTCCAGGTAAGCGTTGTTGTAGCTGTCGAAGACGAATTCTGGTTCACCGTCAAGCGCGAGGCCGATAGGTCAACTGTCGGCGGATTCGGCGCAGCAGGAACGACATTAACGGTGACGTTCTTCGCAATGTCGCCGCCCGCCCCCGTACACGTAAGTGAATACGTCGTCGTCGCGTTGGGCGAGACGATTTGGTTCCCCGAGAGTGCTTTCGCGCCGCTCCATCCGCCGCTTGCGGTGCATGATGTTGCGTTAGTCGAGGCCCAGGTGAGCGTCGAAGTCCCCACCGTCGTGATGGTTGTCGGATCGGCGGTGAATTCCAATGTCGGCGCGTCCGGCACCGCAGTCACGGTGACCGTTACGCTATCGTTCGCGGTCCCACCCGCGCCGGTACACGAAATTGCGTAGGTCGTTGTTGTCGCGGGAGACGCCGATTGGCTGCCGTCCAACGCCTTCGCGCCGCTCCACCCGTTTGATGCGGTGCAGGCATCAGCGTTCGCGGAATTCCACGTCAGCGTCGTCGAGCTACCCGCGGTAATCGTCATTGGCTCCACCGTGATATCGACAGTCGGCGTGGTCGGCTGCTCGACCGTCACGGTGACTGTCGCATCGTCGCTGCCGACGCCGCCCGGCCCGGTACAATCAAGTTGGTACGTGGTTGTTACTATCGGCGAAACTGATGCAGTTCCATTTGTTGGCTTGGAACCCGACCAACCGAGAAATGCGGTACATGATGTTGCGTTCGTCGAGCTCCACGTGAGTGTCGTAGATTCGCCTGCTGCAATGGAATTCGGAGATGCTGATAGAGTCACTGTTGGCTCAGATGGCGATGGCTCCGATTCGCATTTACTCGGATCAATGAGCGCGCGCGAAAGTCGGCCGCCAAGTTTCTCTTGGCGATCGCAGAGGCGCTTATTTACCATGTCGATAATGCTCGACGCAAGAGATGCGCGCGACGCGGCCGATACCGGCGTCGGATTAAATAAAAATGCCACTACTATAAGAACGCATGCGATCATGAGTACGAACGGGATAATAGATGTCTTGGTTCCCATAAGACAATAATGTTACGCGATCCCCCGTTCGCGACTGACTAATAAAATGCAGTATAGCCATGCGCGATGAAGAAACACTGAAGAGCTCGGAGAAACTGTGTATAACTAATTAAACACGTTCATCGCTTTTTCGCGGCCTTCGAGGATGATGCCCTCAATTGCCTCCGACGATCGCTTGAAAATATCTTTCAGCTGCGCAAATTCTGCCGACGAAAATTCGCCGAGAATAAATTTCTCGACATCCTTCTCGCCCTGCGGCTTCTGTATCGCATTTTTTTTGTTCGCCCGCGAGATCCCGATGCGTACGCGCACGAACCGTTTCGTTTTCACTGCGCGTGCAATGCTTTCGATACCTTTGTGCCCGCCTGATCCGCGGTCGAACGAAATTTTCATCGTGCCGAACGGCAAATCGAGGTCGTCGTAGACGACAACCAGCTTTTCCGCCGCTTTCATGCTCTTTATATAGTGCACCGCTGCGCTCCCCGACTTGTTCATGTATGTATTTGGCAAGACACACACCGCAAGCGCCTTCCCAATGGCGCCACGCACGACAAAGCCGCGCGATTTTTTGTCTTCCTTCCAGTCGCCGAGGTCTTTTTGCTTCGCAAAGTACTCCAAGGCCATGCGCCCCGTGTTGTGCCGCGTGCGCACGTGCTCTTCGTCGGGATTTCCGAGGCCGATGATTACCCAGGTCATAGGAAAAAGCTTGTAGCTGGTAGCTTGTCGCTTGTAGCAAAATGCATAGACGCAATTTTACACGAAAATGAAGCACTAATGAACGTTGTGCACACGCAACATCGCATTTCCTTTGTGTCAATGAATGGAATGATATATAGTACTGGCGATGTCTGATCCCTTGATGCAACAAAACACATCTATGGATCCCGCTGCACTCCAAAAAGAGTCCCTCACGAAAGGTTTTGCATGGTACGTGATCCTCGCGCTCGGTCTCGCGCTCTTCGTCCGCTTTTTTATCGCCGCACCGTACGTGGTTTCCGGCGCGTCGATGGAATATACCTTTGATAATTGGGATTACCTCATCACCGACCGCATCTCATACCGCATTTCTCCGCCGGAGCGCGGCGATGTCATCGTCTTTTGCCTCCCCGGCGGCGGCGAATGCAGTCTCGTGCAGCGCATTATGGATCAGGAATGGCAGGCACCGCGCACGCTTATCAAGCGCGTCATCGGACTTCCCGGGGAAACAGTGTCCGTCTCGGGCGGCGAAGTGCGCATCGTGAACGCCGAACATCCCGAGGGCTTCCGTCTCGATGAACCCTATCTCACCGCGGAAAATATCGGCGGCCCTTCGGGCACGAATACAACGCTCGATGAAGGAGAATATTTCGTCATGGGCGACAACCGCCGTGTCTCCTCGGATTCGCGCGTCTGGGGCGTCCTGCCGCAAGAAAACATCGTCGGCCACGTCCTCGTGCGCCTCTTTCCCCTTTCAAAAATTGGCGCCTTTCCGGGCGACGCGACGTACAACCAATAGTCCCATCGAGTCCCAACGAGTCCCATCGGGGAAATACAATGATCCAACTCAAAGATACCAGCGTAGAGAATACCGCGGCCTTGATAGCCAAGGCGGTACGCACCGCGGAATATTATGGCTTCGTGCCGCTTGAAGCGGCGCTCGCCCGCGGCAGACGGACGCTTCCGGTGCAGCACAAGAAAGAAGAGGTGCTCTTCGCGCGCCGCGACGAGAAGCCGCTCATGCAAAGCGCGAAAATCACGCTTGCCGTGAACAAGCGTGATTTCGAAGTGCCGCTGGTGTGGCGCATTGTGAAATATCCGGCCGGCATCCGCAGCAATTTCCCGTGCATCACGCTCGAATTGCATGCCCTCGGCGCGCCGACGGCAATCGCCGAAGCGCTCCTCATCATCGTCTCGAACGCGATCGCAGAAGAGATCGGCGTCCAAAAACGCGTCCTTTCGATCAACTCGATCGGCTCGATGGAATCTTCCAACCGCTTCATCCGCGACGTCTCCTCATTCCTGCGCAAGCACATCGACAGCATCTCGCCGGCGCTGCGCCCCCGCGCTGCGACGGATCCCCTCGGCACCATGATCCATCTTTTTGAAAAAGGCCATCCGGCGATGCCACGCGCGCCGCAGTCGGTGGATTACCTGACGGAAGACGAGCGTCGCCGTTTCTGGGACTTGCTCGAATACCTGGAAATTTCCGGCGTCCCGTACGAATTGAATTCCTCGATCCTCGGCAGCCGCGATCTGTGGTCGCACACGCTCTTCGAACTCTCGTCGCTCGACGAAGAAACAGGCGCAAAAGTTCCGTTCGCCGTCGGCGGCCGGTATGACCCCCTCGCGACGCGCCTCCTTGCGTCTCCCGCGTCCGCTGCCGTCGCGACGATCATCACGGAAATCCGCGGCAAAAGCAAAATGCAGCCGGCAAAGAAAATAACGCCGCTCCTCTATTTTGCGCATCTGGGGCCCGATGCGCGCCGCAAAGTCCTTCCCGTCCTCGAAATGCTCCGCCGCGCCGACATCCCCGTCGAACAATCGCTCATGCACGAAAGGCTCCACGAACAAATGGAGCGCGCAAAATCAACGCATGTCCCCTACCTCCTCATCATGGGACACAAAGAAGCCATGGAAGGCACGGTATTAGTCCGCGAAGTCGCGACGAATTCGCAGGAAGCAGTTTTAGTGCCAGATTTAACGAGTTACTTACGCAGACAAAGGGTCCTTGCGTAATAGCCAATATCCAAGAAACAAGATACAAACAAATTTCAATATTCAATATCAAAACGAAGAGACCCAAGCGCAGTAGCGCAAGGGCCTCTCGAATCGTACCGTCAGTTGCCCGCGATCGACGGGAACATCGCCCAGAACGGGTAACTCAATGAGTACGCCACGTAATAGCCGACGAAGCAGACCACAGTGAAGATGATACTCACCATGAATACGACTATCGGCGTTACGATGAATCTGACAACGGGATTCTCAACTTCCCGGCCATTCATAACGACCGAAGTAGCTGGGTGCAGCGCGAAAAGCGCAATCACCAAGTACACGGCACCAAGCGCATACATCGCGGGATCCATAGCACACCTCTCTAGGTTGAACCGACGGCAAAATAGCACTTATATTGGATAATGTCAAGTCCGCATTTGAACTTTTGCCCTTTGCCTTTTGACTTTTGATTTCAGCCATAGTATGATGGCCGCCACATGATAAACGCAGAAGTACAGAAGAGCGGCAGCGAAAGTACGCTTTCGGTGATCCGCAAATTCTCCCGCAAGGTCCAGGGGACCGGCCTCATCCAGACCGTTCGCAAAGGCCGCTATTACGCGCGCAACACTTCAAAGGCCGTCGACAAAAAGCGCGCCCTGAAGCGCATCATCCGGTACGACAACCGCCAGGAACTCATCAAGGAAGGCAAGCTTGTTGAAGAGGTGAAGAAGGGTCGACGACCGTACCAACAGAACAACCAGTCTTCGGCACAGGCAACGGCGCAACAGAATGCTGCAGCAACTCCCACAGCGCGTTCGTCCGGCCTCGGGGACTCCACCCCAATCGCCCGTTAGGGAATGTTTATAGACCTCATCTGCGTCGTTGCGGGTCCCGTGCGAGTTTGTCAGCGTACAGGTGTACGCCTCCAAACCCGCCCTGCCCGCGCCTAGCATCTGAGGCCTCTAACCACCCCCTAAAAGTATGCAAAAAAAGCTAATCGTCGAAATAAAACAAACCGTAGCCGACACGGTGCGTTTGCCTTTTGACAAGATAGCCACAGCAGCACTTCCCAAAGGTTACCAGCTCTCGCTCGTCATTTGCGGCGACAGATTGGCGCAGCGGATGAACAAGGAGTACCGTAAGAAGACGTATCGCCCGAACGTCCTTTCCTTTCCCCTTTCGAAAACCGAGGGTGAGATTTTTTTGAACGTGCGGAAAGCGGCGCGCGAAGCGCGCCTTGAAGGCATTTCGACGAATGCCCGCATTGCCCTCCTTTTTATCCACGGCTGTTTCCATCTCGCCGGCTACAAACATGGCGACCGAATGGAAGCGCTCGAGCAAAAAGTGCTCAAGAAATTCGGCTTCTAAGCAAGTGGTCCCCGCATCTCCGCGGGGACCCTCGGTTCGCTACGACCGGATACCTGTATACAGTACGCCGATTCCGAGTGCGATAAATATCCCGCCTAGTACCACCCCAAGGTACCAAAATATCGCCATATCGACTTTGAGATGCGTAAGAGCTTCAACTAAGGCTCCTACCGTGAGGAAAAGCGCCCCCATGGTTATTTCGCTGAATCTGTCTTCGCGTAATTTCTTTTGAGCGCTCCTATTATCGTCCATGTCTCGTCTCCAGAAAGATCGAAGGCTGCCAGCAATAGTATCGCGCCTTTCCGTCATGCGCTATCCACGCCTTCGCTAATAGGAATACATCACTTACGCGCTACAATGGCAAGAACGCAGCGGAAGCGGCCTTTTTACTATGGCACAAAAGATATATACCGGCATTGACATCGGCACACACCAGGTGAAGGTCGTCATTGCCGCCGCACCCGCGAGCATAGAGGGACCAATGCAAATTCTCGCGACGGCGTCGTCGTCGTCAAAAGGCATGCGGCACGGCTACATCGTCGACGTGAAAGAAGTCGCGCGCGCGGTGCGCAGCGCCGTCGATCGCGCGTCGCACGCCGCGCGGGTGCAAGTAAAAAGCGCGCGCGTCGGGATGGGCGGTGTCTCATTGGAAGAAGTGCGCTCAAGCGCGGAAATATCGCTCACGCAATCTGGCGGCATCGTGACCGCGAAAGACATCGAGCGCGTGATCGACGAAGGCGAAAAGCGCGCAGTCTCACGCCTCACGAACCGCGCGATCATCCATGTGATACCCCTGGAATTCCGCCTCGACGGCACCGCGGTACAAGGACGCCCGACCGGCATGCAAGGCAACCGACTCGGCGTCGACACAATGCTCCTCACCATGCTCGCGCAGCACCACGACGACATGATCGAAGCCGTCGAAGCGGCGGGAATCGAGGTCGAGGGCGTGATGGCATCGCCCTTGGCAGCGAGCCTCGTCACGCTGAATAAAGCGCAAAAGGCGGCCGGCGTGGTCTTGGCGAATATCGGTGCGGAAACGCTCTCGATTGTGATTTTCGACAACGACATCCCTATTTCGCTCAAAGTATTTCCTGTCGGATCGAATGAAATTACAAATGCGCTCGCCCTCTCGTTCCAGCTGCCACTCGCCGAAGCCGAACAGCTGAAGCGCGGCGCCATCGTCGGCTCGACGATCCCGCAGAAAAAAATGGCGCAGGTCGTCACGACGCGCCTCAAAGAAATGTTCATGCTCGTGAACGCGCATTTGAAATCTATCAACCGTGATCGCTTGCTTCCCGCTGGCATCGTGATTACCGGCGGCGGCGCCGGCCTAACTCCAGCGACGGAGGTTGCCAAGCAGGCTCTTAAACTGCCGGCACAGATCGGCCTTCCCATGATGCTGCCGCGCGTCTCCGCGCTCGACGCCACGTGGGCCGTCGCCTTTGGCCTGTGCCGTTGGGGCTATGCGGAAGACATGATGGGAAACTCTCATCCTTTGGGCGACATCGTTTCGCGAATGCTTGATGCGGTGAAGCAGGTGTTTAGGTCGCTGCTTCCGTAGCAGCAATAATTTTCAATTTACAATTCTCAATTTTCAATCAAGATTCAATGAATTAATTTTCAAAAGAATTGGCGGCACGCTGCGCGTGCCGCCGTATGACTTTTTCGCTCAGAACCTACACGATGTACGTTCCCGTGATTGTGCCGCGGCTGATAGCGCCTCGTCGCTCGAAGTCTTCAACTATACGCTGCGCATCGACCTTATGAATGCCGATGGCCACCAGCATTTGAACCAGATTTGACTTCTGCAGCACTGTCGGACGCGCTCGAACTGCCGCTAGCACCACTTGTTCCAGGAGCTCGTGTTGAACGGCGATGACTTTGGGCATTTTTCTGTCTCCTTCCTCAAACTATGTCCAAATGCATTCTGCATAAAACTTATCTAAGGTCAAGACAAGCGAGACGGCACCGCGGCGTCGTGCTTAGAGGGGGTCTGCGCAGGCCCGACGGGGCCGAGCCCGAGCGCTGCGCCAGCAGGCGCAGATAGCGACCCCCGAGAAGCATGCGCCGCGGTGCCGCGAGCGCCGTAGAAACGACGTAAAAACCGGTAGACGTCAAGCCTCGCTCACCGCCCTTTGTGCTATCATTGCCGAGACATAAATTCATCAATTTCTATGGCAAAACAAGTCCGTCCTGAAGTAGAATCCTTCGCGAGAATCCGTGTCGTCGGCGTCGGAGGCTCCGGCGGCAACACGATCAACCACATGGTCTCGACGCACGTCATCGGCGTCGATTTTATCGCGGTAAACACCGATGCGCAGGACCTCCATAAGTCAAAAGCAAAACGCAAGGTGCACATCGGCCGCAATTTGACGCGCGGATTAGGTACCGGCATGAATCCCGAGCTCGGAAAACAAGCCGCGGAAGAAACTCGCGAAGAAATCCAAGAGACATTGAAAGGCAGCGACATGGTCTTCGTGACCTGCGGCATGGGCGGCGGCACCGGAACGGGCGCGGCACCGTCCGTCGCAAAAATGGCGCGCGAGCTTGGGGCGCTCACCGTCGGCGTCGTCACGCGCCCGTTTTCATTTGAAGGCGCGGCACGGCTCCGCCTCGCGGAAAACGGCATTAACGAACTGCGGAAAGCAGTGGACGCGATCATCATCATTCCCAACGACAAACTTTTGCAAATCGTCTCGAAGGAAACCGGCATCAAGAACGCGTTCGCCATGTGCGACGATATTTTGAAGCAAGCGGTTGAAGGCATCTCCGACCTCATCACGACGACCGGCATCATCAACGTCGACTTCGCCGATGTGCGCACGGTTATGCAGAACGCGGGAAGCGCGCTCATGGGCATCGGGTATGCGATCGGAGAGAAGCGCGCGGAAACAGCTGCGCGCCTCGCCATCAATTCCCCGCTTCTCGAAGTCTCGATCAACGGCGCAAAAGGCGTACTCTTCTCCATCGCCGGCGGCGAAGATTTGGGGATGCTCGAGGTACAGGAAGCAGCAAATGTCATCACCGAGGCGATCGATCCCGACGCAAAAGTCATCTTTGGCGCCGTCACTGACGACACGCTCAAGAAAGGCCAGGTTAAAGTTACCGTCATCGCGACCGGCTTCCCTGAAGGCGGCATCCGCCACGGCATGCCGGGCACAGTTACCCCCGTCCCGACGCGCCTTTCGAAACGCGAGCCCGAAATGCAGCCGATCAAGGTTGAGAAAAAGCCGACGCTCTCGGAATCAATTCCCGTCGATGAAAACAAGCCGTCAGTTTCCCGCTTGGATGTGAAGCCATCCACTCCGCAGCAGCAACCACCGCAGCAAGGCCTGGATGACGATGATTCGTGGAGCTCATTTCCGTCGTTTCTACGACGGAAATAGCCGGAAGCCTGTAGCTAGGAGCTGATACAATACAAATTCCATGCGTATTTTTGCTTCAGGCTACAAGCTACTGGCTACAAGCTATGTTTGACCTCATCATCGTCGGCGGAGGCCCAGCTGGAGTATCGGCTGCTGTGTATGCCGCGCGCAAACGCCTGAAGACTGTTTTAATAACTGACGATTGGGGTGGGCAAAGCACCGTTTCTCCCGAAATCCAGAACTGGATCGGCGAGACGGCGATCAGCGGTGCTGATCTTGCCAAGAAATTAAAGACGCACGTCGAACAATACAAAGGCGAGTGGCTGGAGATCGTTTCTCCGCATCGCGCGAAATCGATCAAAGACCCCATTAGAGAGCCCGGGGCCTCTAACGGGGCAAGTATCGAAGTAACAACGACTGATGGTAAAACTTACGAGGCGCGGACGCTCTTGGTCGCGACGGGCTCCAACCGCCGCAAGCTCGAAGTCCCCGGCGCCGCACAATTTGATAACAAAGGGGTGACCTACTGCGCGTCGTGCGATGGCCCTTTGTTTGCCGACATGGATGTCGCCGTCATCGGCGGTGGGAATGCCGCGTTCGAGACCGCGATGCAGCTCTTGGCCTACTGCAAGACGGTCACAATGGTGATCCGCGGCGACACCTTCCGCGCAGACGAATTGACCGTCGAAAAAGTCTTGCAAAATCCGAAAATGAAAGTCCTGAAAAACACGGAAATCCTCGCGGTCGAGGGCGAGAAATTCGTGAATGGCTTGCGCACCAAAGACGCCGCAGGCGCCGAATCCGTCGTTCCTGTCTCCGGTATTTTCGTCGAAATCGGGCTTATCCCGAATACCGAGTGGCTCGGTGATATCGTCAAAAAAACACAATTCAACCAAATCGTTACCGACCCATATTCACAAAAAACGTCGCACGAGCGCATCTGGGCCGCGGGCGATTGTACCGACGGCAAATACCACCAAAACAACATCGCATCAGGCGACGCGGTGAAGGCGCTCGAAGATATCTACTTGTACGTCCACCACGAAAAGTAGGGCGTCACGTCAGAGCGGAACGCTTCCCTCGGGTCGCTATCTGGGCGCGCTCGCCCATACAAGGTTTAACCTTGTATAGCGCTTTGTTAAGCCACGTACAAGGTTAAACCTTGTTTCGAGCTTTCCTTGATCGCCTTAAGTGCTGTTACAAGGGATTAGCCTCCGGCAATGTGCCGTCTTCCATTATTGCGCCCGGCGGGATCACGCGGGCGGAAGCTTCGATTTGGGCAGAGGAAGCGGGACGCTGCGGCTGATCCGCGCCGGCGGTGGCCGGTTTGATCGTAATGTAATAATACGCTGCCCCGACGATCGCGATTAGTACGGCGAGACCAATGATGAATTTGAACATATCGCGTATTCTACACTACCAAAAGGCGTCGTGAGGAAACAAAAATATAGTCATTCAACCGGGGTTACCTGGATCGACCGCGCGATGCGGTCGACAAGCCCGTCAATGTCGTACGACGACTGTTCGGCCTTGCAGGCGCTCTGTTGGGGTTCGTCATAATTCATGCACTGCGGAAAGCGGAGCGTGAACGCGATGCGATAGGTCGACGTGCCAAATTGGAACGCGTACTCATAGGCTCGGTACGTGCTTCCGGCCGCGCCTTCGCTCGACCTGGTCACGCAATACTCGCGATCATCTACTAAGTTTTTTTTCGTTTCCTTGAGCGGGCCGTCGGCTGCGGTGATTGAGCCTTCTTTGCACGCATATTTGTTCACCGCACGCTCGACCAAGGGCGGCCATTCGGCGGCAGAAATAAAGCTCGTCGTGAGCCGTTGCGGATAGAGGAAACGGAGGCCTTGTGCCGAAGGCTCGGAAAGACGCCACTCGCCGTCGCCGGGATAGCTGCCGAGCGTGAGCGCGGTAATACGCCATGTCGAGCCGTTTTTCTCGAGAGTGAGGGTCACCGGCCTGCGCGCCGTTTCCGTCGGCGCCTCGCCAATCCCACCGCCCTCATTGGTCACTTCGACGATATCTGCCTCCACTTCAAAGTCCGATCCCTTTTTGGTAATGCCGGTGACTTCGATCTTCTCGGGCCACGGCGACGACGTAAGCTGCCCAGGAGCCACCATTGGGTCGCTTTGCCACTCTGAAAGCAGTACCGGTGCTACATAGGGGCCGTACTGCGCCTGCATCGCGTCGGCCACCATTGTGCGATCCGCGAGGAGTGAGACGTTCTTGAGCTTCGTGCCGAATTCCTCGACAAACGCGCGCACCGAACGCTCTTCTTCCTGTGCGGTCGGCGTGCGGCTGATGAGGTATACGCCTGCCACGGCACCCAAGATCACCACGATCGCAAGTACTGTCAAGGCTCGCCCGGTCATATGTGAAGTATAGCAAATCGCTATTTTTTGCGAACGATTGCGTGCGTGTCGTCATGCGTTCTTGCTATTGCATTTTCTCGTTCGCATGCGACGCTTCGTGCGGGTCTCTCGCTGAAGAGACTGTAAGAAGAGGGTGTACACGATGTCACAGGTTGTGCGGACGCAATACTTTTTCGAAGACCTCAAGGTTGGCATGGAAGCCAGCTTCGCAAAGACCGTGAGTGAGGCAGATATTGCCACATTTGCCGAGGTGACGGGTGACAAAAACCCCGTCCACCTGGACGCCGCGTACGCAGCGAAGACGATTTTCAAGGAGCCCATCGCTCATGGCATGTTGACGGCCGGCTACATCTCCGCAGTCTTTGGCATGGAACTGCCGGGACCGGGTGCGATCTACATCTCGCAATCGCTCAACTTCCGCGGGCCGGTGAAGATCGGCGACCGTGTGGTCGCCAACGTGCGCGTGATAGAGCTCTATCCTGCCAAGCGGCGGGCACGGTTTGAAAGTATTTGCAGCGTAGGCGGAAAACCCGTCCTCGAGGGCGAAGCTGTCCTCATGGTTCCAGCCAGACCGCAGTCGGTGAAAGAAGCCGCGTAAGGCACGGACAACGACGAAGGCCGCGATCCCACTGTGTGGATCGCGGCCTTTCATTTTCTCAGACTTGCTATTTATCTACGAAAGGTGCTTCGAGACAAGTTTCGTCATCTCGAACATGTTCACCACCGCCTTACCGCCGAAAACTTTCTTCAGCGCCGCATCAGCGACTATATTACGCTTATTCGCGGGATCCTGAAGATTGTTCTTCTTAATGTAGACCCACAGCTTCTTAACGACCTCCGAGCGGGGCATCGGCCCCTTTCCCACCACCTCCGCAAGATCATCGCTGACCTGCATCGGCTTCATAAATGCGGAATTGCTTTTCGCCATAATGATTGCATTATTAATTAATACTAAATCCCCGTATAGGAGAAGCATAGCATCCCTAGAGGAGGAATGCCTAGGTATCCCCACCCCCTTAGAGGGTCTCCAGAAAGGCCTTAACCGCAGCAAAGGGCTTTATGATTTGGTACGTTTTTGCATGAGATTCCTCATCCATAGCCGCCCTTGGCACGTCAAACCCTTCACAAACAAATAAACGATCCCAACCATATCCGTTTTCTCCGGCAGGCTTTTGAGCGATCGAACCGTCCATGTGCCCCTCAAACAATTCGACTTTAGAGCCGTCGTAATACCCGAAAACGCACCGTGCCGTCGCTTTCCGCGATTTCCCATCGAACAGCGCGCAAAAATCAACTTCTGGCATTCCTTCGACGAAGAATTTTATAAACGGGCCGGGCAGTCCACCCAGCGCTTCGCAATACAACCCCACATCCTCGACAAGGATCGGTTTTTTGATTTTCTCGTATGCCTGCCGCACCTTATGTTCTACAATTTCCTTCAAGTCCAACGACTGGATCTCGTCGAGCTCGAGCTTTACATGCTCAACAGGATGCTCGAGGTATTTTGCCAAATAATCAGCTTTCGCCTGATTGCCGGTGATAAAGGTGACTTCTTTCATACATTTCGGAGGAGGAGAGATTCGGTCAGGCGTTCCATTCTCGCCGCCGCTCGAACGGCCGCACGACCCTAGCTCACGGTTTTGCGTACTCGCAAAACATCGTTCCGCTTTTCGAATCTCCCGCGTAATGTGCGCAGGCACATTACTCCTCTCTCGAAAATTATAGTCGCTGCGCTCGTTAATTTTCGGTGACGTACTAACCTTTGCGCGAACCCACTTCGCACGCGCGGAGCGCGTGGTGGCTTGAAACTG
>JBBUCP010000053.1:0-3782 GCA_038057725.1 Patescibacteria group bacterium
CGAGATCGACTCGATCCTCATCGACGAGGCGCGCACGCCCTTGATTATTTCCGCCCCGGTCGCGGACGCCGAAGGCCTGTACCAGAAATTCACCGCAATCGCAGCGACGCTCCACGAAGGTGAGGATTACACCATCGACGAGAAACACCGCTCGATTGCGCTTAGCGATGCGGGCATCGAAAAGGCGGAAAAGGCGCTTGAAATCGGCTCCATTTACACCGACGCCGGCATCAAGTACGTGCACCACTTGGAAACGGCCGTGCGCGCGAAGGCTATTTACCGTCGCGACAAGGATTACGTCGTGCGTGGCGGGGAAGTCGTCATTGTCGACGAATTCACCGGGCGCCTCCAGCCCGGTCGCCGTTGGAGCGATGGCCTGCACCAGGCGATCGAATCGAAAGAAGGCGTCGCCGTGCAGCGCGAGAGTCGCACGTTTGCCTCGATCACGTTCCAAAATTATTTTCGCCTCTACAAGAAGCTTGCCGGCATGACAGGAACCGCCGCGACGTCCGCAGAAGAATTCTACAAAGTGTATGGCCTCAACACCGTTGCGATCCCGACGAACATCCCGCCGCAGAGAAGGGATCACAACGACATGATGTTCCAAACGGAAGAGGGGAAGTACCGCGCAATCGCCAAGCAGGTAAAAACGCTGCATGAAAAGGGTCAGCCCGTCCTCATCGGCACCGTATCCGTCGAGAAAAATGAAATCCTCTCGACGCACTTAAAACAAGAAGGCATCCCGCACGAGCTTTTGAACGCGAAGAACCACGAACGCGAAGGCGAAATCATCGCGCAGGCCGGACAGAAGGGTGCCGTCACCATCGCGACCAACATGGCTGGCCGCGGCGTGGACATAAAGCTCGGGGGAAATCCGGCGACGGAAGAAGAAGCTGAGGCGGTCAAAAGCGCGGGCGGCCTCTTCGTCCTCGGTACCGAGCGCCACGACGCACGACGCATCGACAACCAGCTGCGCGGCCGCGCCGGCCGCCAAGGGGATCCCGGCGAGACGCAGTTCTTCGTGTCGCTCGAAGACAGCCTCATGCGCATTTTTGCGAACGACGTCATCAAGCGAGTGATGGGCACCTTCGGCATTCCCGAAGACGAGCCGATCTATAATTCGATGATCACGAAGTCGCTTGAGCGGGCGCAGACGAAGATCGAAGAGATGAATTTCGATTCGCGCAAGCACATCCTTGCCTACGACGACATCCTAAATATCCAGCGCAAAAGTGTGTACCAGCGTCGTCGCGCGCTCCTCACGGGCGGCAACGACGTCGTGGACGCTGAAATCGAACGCGTGAGCGCACTCAACTTACAGGTCGTTTCCGAAGAAGAAATGGCCAAGTCGGACTTAGCCAAAATGGCTCAGTCCGACTTTGCCACGAAAATTGCGGAAGCCCGCGAGAAGAACGAGCAGTTTTATACGGTTGCGCGCCGCTTCCTCCTCCAGACCATCGACCTCTTGTGGGTCGAGCACCTGGAGGCGATGGAATACCTGCGCTCGTCGGTAAATTTGCGTGCGTACGGCCAGCGTGACCCCTTGGTTGAATACAAGCGCGAAGGCTTGAAGCTCTTCACGGGCATGGAAGCGAATTATGAAGCACATGTCGCCGCGCGGCTTCCGCAGGTGCTTGGCGTCGCCCAGCCGCAAGAAGACGCGCAGCTCTCTCGACAGAAAGCCGCGGAGAGCGTCCAGAAGGCTGCGCGCTCCATTACATTCTCCGCAAACCACGGCGCGAAAAAGTACGGCCGCAACGATAAGGTCACGATCACGAACGGCACCACAACGGAAGAAATGAAATTCAAAAAAGCCGAGCCGCTCCTCGCGACGGGCGAGTGGAAGATCGTCGAATAACAAAAAACGGAATTGTGCGAATTGCGCCGGACTGGTACAGTAGCCGCATGTCTGAATACCTTCCAACCATCGGTCTCGAGATCCACGCCGAATTAAAAACAGCGACGAAGATGTTTTGCAATTCAAAGAACAATCCTTTTGCGGGGAAGCCCAATACGAATATTTGCGCGGTCTGCATGGCGCATCCGGGAACTCTGCCGGTCATCAATAGGGAAGCGGTGAAGCAGGTGTTGCGGGTCGGGGTGGCTCTCGGAGGAAAGCTGGCCGACTATACTGAATTTGACCGTAAGAATTATTTCTACCCCGACCTTCCAAAGGGGTACCAGCTTTCACAATATGAATTTCCGCTCGTATCCGGTGGCAACTTGAAGGGTATTGCGATCACACGAGTGCATTTAGAGGAAGATACGGCGGCTTCGACGCACAATGACGCAACTGGTGAGACACTTATCGACTACAACCGCGCAGGGGTGCCGCTCATGGAACTCGTCACGGAGCCCGTCATTCACAGCGCAAAAGAAGCAGGGGACTTTGGCCGAGAACTCCAGGTTTTACTACGGTATCTCGGCTGTTCTGATGCCGATATGGAGAAGGGGAATATGCGCCTTGAAGCTAATATCAGCGTGGCGAAAGTTAGTGATTCCCAAGGGGAGCCCTTGGGATCCCTAAAGGGCTCCCCTTGGGAATTCGGAGAGCAAAAATTAGGAACTAAAGTTGAGGTGAAGAATATTAACTCCTTCCGTGCAATGGAACGGGCTATCGACTACGAGATTAAGCGGCATATTGCAGCACTCGAAGCAGGAGAAGTCATCGTGCAGGAGACGCGCGGGTGGGATGACGCGAAGCAGGCGACCTTTAGCCAGCGCGTGAAGGAAGGAAGTGCCGATTATCGGTATTTTCCCGATCCTGATTTGCCGAGCCTCAAGCTTTCAGAGATACCCGAATTCAATGTAGAAAACCTTCAAAAGAGCCTCCCAGAGCTTCCGGATGCGCGAAGAAAGCGATATGCCGCACTTGGTGTAAAAGAGGCCGACGCGGTGCAGTTTGCGGCGTATCCGCATCTTGGTGCCTTTTTCGATAGCGTCATCGAAGAGACGGGCGACAAAGAATTCATCCAGCGTTCTGCAAACTATATTGCAAACGATCTCGCAAAAATAATCCGAGACACCGGAGAACGAGATTCGGAAAATCATGAAGTCTCGGGTATTTCCGCTGAAAATTTCAGAAAGATAATGATGATGATTGGGGAGGGGAAGCTGTCGTCGCGCGCAGCCAAAGACCTGCTTGTGCATGTAATAGAAGAGAAGAAAGACCCAGAGGTGATCGCCGCAGAGCGGGGCCTCCTTATGACGGCATCTTCGGCAGACCTTGAGTCGGTCATTGAGGAGGTCGTCGCCAAAAATCAGACAGTCGTCAGCGATTACAAAAACGGCAAAGAAGCCGCGCTTCAGTTTCTTATCGGACAAGGTATGAAGATGATGAAAGGTGCGGTTAATCCGACAGAATTGCGTGAATCAATTCTGCGAAAGATACAATAATTTAAAATAGAATAAAATTTGCAAGTATCAATTTGCAATTTGCAAACAAAATTACAAATACCAAATCACACTATGAAATACGATTTGGAAGAGAGGGTCGCGAAGTTTGGTGAAAATATTATTGATTTTGCAAAAGCCGTTTCTAAAAATGAAATCACAAAGCCGCTTATAAGCCAGATCGTCCGTTCCGGGACAAGTATCGGAGCAAATTACATGGAGGCAAATGAGGCAAGTTCAAAAAAGGATTTCAGGAACAAAATTAAGATTTGTTGCAAAGAAACGCGGGAGACAAAGCACTGGTTACGAATGATCGAGCGGGCTGACGATACGGCAAAGGCAAGATGCAAGGTTCTGTGGAAAGAGGAGGACGAAATCAATCGGATATT
>JBBUCP010000054.1:0-5017 GCA_038057725.1 Patescibacteria group bacterium
ACCTCTGCGTTTATATCACAATGATTGGTGCAGAAAAACCAAACATCATAAATGTCACGCATGGCAGTTTCACTCCTCGTGGTCAGAGCGGCGAGCTTGCTTGCAAAGAGATAGTCACGCTTCCCGACAAGCATAGAAATGCCCAAGTACTCCTTGACTTCGTAATGCTCTTTGAGGCTCGGCATGAGAATCCGTACATTCACTTCAACTTTTACATTGTGATCCGCATCGCCGTATGAGAGTAGGAAGAAAATAGTATTTCGTTTTATGTAGCCATCTTTAACCTCCCCATACTTTCCTAGCATACCTCCGATTTTTTCATGTACCGATTTTTGAGTTGCCTCATCCGTGGAAAAGAGATCGAAGTCCAGATCGACAGAAAATCTGGTCAGGCCATAGAAAAAGTACGCACACGTACCGCCTTTGAACCCGATGAGGGATGAGATGGAGGTGTCCGAGTAGATGTCCCTCAAAATCTGCCCCATGACCAGTTGGTTTTTTTCTTTATTCAACATACTTTTATTGATGTTTTTGGTAGGAAGCAAGCCGCTTTATTAATTGTTTGTTATCGTAAATCTTTACAAGCTCAAAACACAGCTCCCAATTAATAGGCCGCAGGTTGTCAAAATAAAATGCAGGGGATACATAGATGATGTCGAGGAACGCGCGCTCCGGCGAAGCGATGCTGTAATTTTTTTCATTCTTAATGCCGAGCGCGTTATAGAGAACGCTGTCTTTCAGCTTTCTGAACGTGATCGTGTGGCCGCCAACCCTTTTTGTCGTGGGATAGGGACCGGCTACGAAGATTGCGTCGTGATGTTGGAAAATTATGCCGGCTTCCCTTAAAACGGTCTCGAAGCTTACATAGGAAGGTGTATACAAACTTGTGGCCAGTTCTTTAACGTCGTATTCCTTACTCTTTGCAAATACACCGCGAGTCAGGCGGATGAGTGTCCCACGCTTCGCGTAATAGGCAATTTTGGATTTCAAGTTGTTTCGATTCGTCTCCCCCCAAATCAAAGCGATATCCGCAGTGGTCAGGATTGTTTTTGGGGATTGATATAATTTCGCAACAAGGCTGTCCATGGCAATGTGTTTAACGGAAGTGATATATTTTCTTACTTCCAGTGTATATTGTTAGATTGCAATGAGCAAGTAAGGAACGGTGGATAAGTCCAAATGCAAGGACAGGCCCCATGATTCGGCGAGGAGGTCACTATCCGCTCACTTCGATGACCTCGCGGCGGATAACGTGCCCACTCTAGAGCCGGCTTTTGTCACAAATACTGAACGCCGCCTGGGGGGACGATAGTGGCTCGCTTCGATTACTTTTCCTTCGGGATTCATCTTCGATATTCCGCGAGAAATTCACCGGGAGTGAAAATAGGAAATTTCGCATGCGCAACAACTTTCGGGCGCATGAAATCCCGCGTATTCCAGGTAATCAGACAATCGGGCTTCGACTCGACAGCGGCTGCGAGAATCGGCGCATCGCTTGTCGGAAGAACTTTGAACGCTTTTCGAACCTGCCGCAGTGTGGGATTCTTAACAACTTCAAGTGGCGTGAGTAGAAATGATTGCCATGCCAACGTAAGTCTTGGAAATTTCTTCCCAATGTTTCGCTCGGCCTCTTCGATTACTTGCTCTGATATGAGGGGAAAAATCCTTCCAATGCTGCAATATGCCAAAACCGTACCCGCCGCCCCATGCGGCGAGTTCAGACCGGCAAGAATCACGCTGGTGTCAAGAAAAACACGCGGATTACTTTTTTGCATAGCGCACGCGCCATATCTGTGAACGTGTCTTTTTGAGCGCGCGCATGATGTCCTTTGTTGGATATACTTCCTGCTGCGAATCAGGCAAAGCAAAAAAAGCTTGTGTCTTTAGCTTTTGAACCTCGCGCTCTAAGGCGCTTGCTTTTTTATAAAATGCGACTGCTGTTTTGGACATGCGCACAGAATAACGTGCAGATGGGCAGCAGTCAATCGACATCATTGCGCACAGCATTCTTGTGGAGGAATCCAACGAGACTAGCCTCAAGTACTACATCATCTTCACATCAATCGAGACGCCTGGTGGGAAGCCGATGGTGGTGAAGGCTTCGATTAACCTTTCCTTCGGAAAAAATACCAAATCTGTGGTATAATGGCAGCATGCCAAAAGATTCCAAATCCCCTCCGGGAGGTTTCCGTCAATCCCTTTTCTGGGACGTGGATCCCGCTACTATCGATCCGGAGAAACACGCGCGATACATCATTGAACGGGTTGTAGATTTCGGCAATGACAAAGAGGCCCGTTGGTTGTACGGCGCATATCCACATGATTTGATCCACGATGTCGTGGAAGGATCCCGGTCGGTGCAACCTCAAAGTCGCGCCTTATGGAAGGAACTAGTCAAGGCGTAACCTGGCATAGTGCCGCGCCGCCGGAAGCAACGCTCTACGGAACGCTGCTCGGCGCATCCGCAAGCTTCATCGCCTACCCGTTTTTCGTTCCGCAAGAACCATTTCTCCCGTATGGGAATGTCCGCGTGCTCTCGGCCAAAGATATCGCGGTCATGAAAATAGTCGCCATCAGCCAGCGAGGGCGCAAACGCGACTTTCTAGATCTCTACTGGTACGCCCAAAATCGAGAGCCGCTTATCCGCGTCATGCAGCGGCTCCCCGTGCAATATCCGACAGTCGCGCACGATTATCATCACGTATTGAAAAGTCTCGTTTATTTCGATGATGCAGAAGAAGACCCGGTGCCACGGCTCAATTTCAAGGCAGACTGGAACGAAGTGAAGGAATTCTTTCGGCGCGAGGTGGCGAGCGTCGCGAAGGAGTTGCTCAATATCTCGTAGACGGCCCGAACTACATCATCTTCACCCCAGTAGGAAAACCCCGAAGAACAGCAAGCTGTCTACAGGGTAGACGCCACAACCAACGGGACAGGCGTCGATCAAGACCCTGACGCCACGCAAGCAGCTGCGCGGCAGGCGCCTTCGATCTGCCGCCTTGCGAGTCATGGCGATCATAAATACTGACCCTGCCGAGGAATATATGGTTTAATGAAGACATCATCCTTGCGACAGCATACGGAGGAATGAAATGCTCTTTCACAGACATCTCGCTGCAACACTCTTAGCAGTGTCGTTGCCACTTACAGCATACGCCAGCGACCAGCCTGCCGCGAAAGCTGAAAAGGTTGAAAAAATAGACCACGCCATCGCGCTTGGTGATACCACCATCACGCTGCGCGAATTCAAACGCGGAACGGGACCCACGTTCGTCAGAGTCCACCACAACGAGACCGACGCTGGCGTTGTCGGCGAGCGGCTCGTTTCGGAGCTCGGCGGACGCTTTATCGATCTTCTCCATCCGAACGGACGGAACGTCTCGTTCAAACTGGACGGTGCGCGCTTTTGGTTCGATCCGAACCGCATCTTTACGCCGGAAGGCATCGCAAAGACGCTGCAAGGCCAGCGCAAGAATCCGCACGCGGCAGAAGCCGTGAAGGCTCTCGCCGATCGCATCCTCGAGCTCTGCGGAAACCAACCGATCCTCGTCGCACTCCATAACAACAGCGGTCTCTTCGGGCTCGATTCGTACATGAAGCTGCCGCTCTCCCGCGGTATCGGCAGGACGCTGGTGAATGTCGGTGACGGCGGCAACAATAACTTTGTCATCGTGACGACGAAGGAGCTGTATACGACGTTCTCCGGGAAAAACGTGAGTACAGTATACCAGGATCCGAAGTACGATCTCAACGACGGCAGCATGTCGTACCGCATGGGCATCGAGGGTAAAGCGTACATCAACCTCGAGACCCTTCTCGGTAAACGCGACATGCAGTGGAAAATGGCACGCGACATCCACGACTTCCTGTCGCGCGCGACGACCGCAAGCTTGGAATAGCATGCACGACGCAACACAACCCGTATCTGCTTTTGGCAGGTACGGGCTTCTTTATATGCACGTACCCGCAGTCGACATGACGACTTCATGGGGTATAGTGGATGCGGCCTCGGCTCGCGGTTGAGTCGAGCAAATATGGAGAGAAAACATGCGCAGAAGCATCATGGCTGCACTCACCCTCGCAACGGCATTGGCTGCAACACCTGCGGCTGCCGCCGAATGGTACTTGCACAGTGGAGACCGAAACTGTGCAGTGACACCCGGTATGTGCTCACTCATGGAAGTGAGGATCACGGACATGAATGATCTCGTGATCGCGTATTCACGGCCGAAACCCACGCTCGCCAGTATCGGCATCGGGCCGGGAGAACTTCTCGTGAGCGGCCGCCTGTACAATGGCCAGCTCGTCGGCACGGCGCGGCGATACAAGCTGTACGGAACAACGCGCTGCTCGCTATCGTACCAAGTCAGGGGCGTGATCTCACAAGGACAAGGTTTCGTCCTTCAGGGACCGGCGCCGAACTTTCACCCAAACCGGTGCGGTAAAATAGGTGAATTGTCGATGGACAATGACCAGTCGGTGCTGACGTTTACCTACATCGGGTCCGGCCAAACAGCACCCAACGTCTCCTACCGGTAATCTGGCCTGTTAGGTCTCCGCAAAAAAAAGCCCCGATGCTCGCGCATCGGGGTCTTCTTTCTATAGATGATTACATCATCTTCACATCAATAGACACTCCGGATGGGAGGTCAATGTTGGTCAAAGCTTCGATGACTTTGGCCTCCGGGTTCACGATGTCGATCATGCGCTTGTGGATGCGCATTTCGAACTGCTCGCGGCTATCCTTGTCGATGAAGGCGCCGCGGTTCACGGTGTACTTTTTGATATCAATGGGGAGCGGCACAGGGCCGATGATGGTCGCGTTGTAGCGGGCGGCAGTATCAATAATCTGCTTCACCGAGCGGTCGAGGATAGCGTGCTCATAGGCGCGCACCTTGATGCGAAGGCGGTGTGTCGCCTCTGCCTTTTTGGCCCGCGGAGTGCGGGGTTTTGCGGTCTTTGTCGCTGTCATAGAACGTGCGGAGTATGCACTATTTGGCTGGTTTTCGCAAGTTTG
>JBBUCP010000055.1:0-8215 GCA_038057725.1 Patescibacteria group bacterium
GTGCGGCAGCCGAGCAAGGTCTTGGTGGTTGGGAAAAATTGGCTGGGATCCCGGGAACCATCGGTGGCGCGGTGCGGGGGAATGCGGGTGCCTTCGGGCCGGAGATAAAAGATTTCGTCACCTACGTCCGTGCGATCAACACCAAAACGGAAGACGTGCACGAATTTTCGAATGCAGAATGCGAATTTGACTACCGCATGAGTTTCTTTAAGAAAAATCCGGAATGGATCATCCTGGATGTACATCTAACCCTAAAAACATGTCAAGATGACATCTTGACATGTCGGAGATTGATCGACGAAACGATTCGTGAACGCGAGAAGCGGCATATTCAAAACGTAAAGGCTGCCGGTTCGTTCTTTATGAATCCCGTCGCGCCTCTTTCTATCGTCTCGATGTTTGAACAAGAAAAAGGTGTCACCTCACGCGGTGGACGAGTACCTGCCGGATGGCTTATCGAAAAAACAGGCATGAAAGGCGTACAACTCGGCGGCGCACAAGTTTCTCCGCAGCAAGCGAACTACATCATCAACGCTGACAATGCGACTGCTGAAGACGTTCGCGAACTCGCGGCAAAAATAAAAGAAGAAGTGCGCCGCCAGTTTGACGTCGCACTTACAGAGGAGGCTGTCATTTTATAACGCTCAGCACCGCTACGATTTACTTGTTCTTTCGCGCTCCATTCCTTCTCTTTGCCTTCGCGCCATTCGTCCAAGGTGATAGCCGCCGCAGAATTGGCATTTGTAGAGGCCAATTCGATATGTAAGCTTGCTGACTAC
Organism: Patescibacteria group bacterium; assembly: GCA_038057725.1. Lineage (GTDB taxonomy): Bacteria > Patescibacteriota > Minisyncoccia > Phycocordibacterales > UBA2100 > UBA10103. Next base: position 780 of record JBBUCP010000055.1, read on the forward strand.
AGCAATGGCAGCTTCATATGTCGGATGACGAGTTTTTCTTTCGCAACTGCGTCTACGTATTCTCCGTTTGCTGGCCATCTTACTCTCCAAATTTGCAGCTGGTTTGATTTTAGCCCCAAAAGTGTCTTTATGCTAGACTGCGTGTGTACCCCTCGCAGCAATCGAGGGGTCAAAACTGTTGCTATGGAAGACAAAATAGTCATCAAGGGCGCGCGGACACATAATCTCAAGAACGTGGATCTTGAGATCCCGCGCAACAAGCTTGTCGTTTTTACAGGGCTTTCCGGCAGCGGGAAGTCGTCGTTGGCATTCGATACCATTTTCGCCGAAGGGCAGCGCAAGTACGTCGAATCGCTCTCTGCCTACGCGCGACAATTCGTCCGCCAAATGCAGAAGCCGGACGTAGATGAGATTACCGGTCTTTCGCCAGCGATTTCGATCGATCAAAAATCCCGCTCAAATAATCCGCGCTCAACCGTAGCGACGATTACTGAAATTTACGACTACCTCCGTGTCCTCTATTCGCGCATCGGTCACGCGCATTGCCCGATTTGCGGCAGGGAAGTGAAGAAAATGTCTAACGAGGAAATTTTGGAATCGGTTTTGAAGAGCGTCGATAAAACGAGCAAATTAGCCAAAAAATCGGGCATTAGTATTACCAACTCAAGGGCTCCCCTTGAGAAAGGGGGCTTTATCTCAAGGGGAGCCCTTGAGAAGAAGCTCACCGGTGGCATTTCCAACGCGAAAATCCGTATTTCTGCGCCGGTTGTCGTCGGCCGCAAAGGTGAGTACTACCAGCTGCTTTACGACATGCTCAACAAGGGATTCGAGAAAGCAGTTGTCGACGGCGAAGAAAAATCACTCCGCACGCGCATCGAGTTAAAAAAGCACTTCAAGCATAATATCGATATCATCGTCGACGATATTTTCATCAGTGAATTTACGGAAGACCCGAAAGGTGCACGCGAGCGCGCCGGAGAAGCTATCGAGCGTGCGCTCCACGAAGCGGATGGTTTGGTAAAAATCACTTCGCCAGACGACACTGGTCGCATCGTCTCCGCGAAATTCATGTGCCCGGACGACGGTTTTTCATTCCCGGAAGTCGAGCCGCGCCTCTTTTCATTCAACTCTCCCTACGGGGCCTGCCCGACCTGCAATGGCCTTGGCACGAAATATATCTGGGGCGATGAGCTGTGCGACGCGTGCCAAGGCGCGCGTCTGCGCTCGGAAGCGTTGAATGTCTTTTTGGAAAACAAGAAAGGGAAGGAAGGCCGCAAAAATATCGTTGAAGTCGCTTCGATGTCCATTGATACCGCAAAGAAATTCTTCGATGAACTCGATTTGAGCGACAAGGAAAAAGAAATCTCAAAAGCCGTCATCAAAGAAATCGGCAGTCGCCTGCAATTCATGCTCAATGTCGGCATCGAATACCTCACGCTTAATCGTAAGGCAAATACGCTCTCCGGCGGCGAGGCACAGCGCATCCGTCTCGCCTCACAGCTCGGCTCCGGCCTCGTGGGGGCTCTTTACGTCCTCGATGAGCCGACGATCGGCCTCCACCAACGCGATAACGACCGATTGATAACGACGCTAAAGCATTTGCGCGAACTCGGAAATACTGTGCTTATCGTCGAGCACGACGAGGATACGATTTGTGCCGCGGATTACATCGTCGACATCGGCCCCGGGGCAGGAACGCATGGGGGAAATATCGTTGCCCACGGTTGGCTCGAAGATTTGCTCACCGCAAAGACGAACAAATCCGGCTCGCGCACGCTTGCGTATTTGCGTGACGAAGTACGCGTCGAAATGCCGAGCGAGCGACGCACGCAAGACAAAGGGAAGATAAAAATCCGCGACGCGAATAAATTTTCGCTGCAAAACATAAACGTCGACATCCCGCTGGGGAAGCTCGTCGTCGTTTCCGGCGTTTCCGGCAGCGGCAAATCCACGTTCCTGTACGAAGTCCTCCATCGCAACTTGCAGGCGCGTTTCGACAAGCGCTACCGCACGGCAAAAGTATATAATGTCGGCGAATTTTCCGGCACGGAATATCTTTCGCGCAGTATCCTCATCGATCAATCGCCGATCGGTCGCACACCGCGCTCGAATCCTGCGACTTACACCGGCGCGTGGACGCATGTGCGCGATATGTTTGCGATGACGGAAGAAGCGAAGGCGCGCGGGTGGGGGCCTTCGCGCTTCTCGTTCAACCGCAAAGGCGGCCGCTGCGAAGCGTGCGAAGGCAACGGCCTCATCGCCGTCGAAATGCACTTCCTGCCGACCGTCTATGTGACGTGCGACGTGTGCAACGGCAAGCGATTCATGAGGGAGACGCTTGAAGTGAAATATAAGAAGAAGAGCATCCACGACATTTTGGAAATGACTATCGAAGAGGCGTACGCCTTTTTCGAAGACATCCCAGCGATTTCCGACCGTTTGAATACGCTCACCGACGTGGGTCTCGGCTACTTACGCCTCGGACAAAGCGCAACGACGCTCTCTGGGGGCGAAGCGCAACGTGTGAAGATCGCATCCGAATTGTACCGACCGCTCCAAAACAAAACCATCTACCTCCTCGACGAGCCGACCGTCGGCCTCCACTACGACGACGTCGCGAAACTCATTGAAATCCTGCAACGCCTCGTAGATCGTGGCAATTCTGTCGTCGTCATCGAACACAACCTCGACGTCCTCAAGAGTGCTGACCACATCATCGACATGGGTCCGGAAGGTGGCTCGGGCGGCGGGAAAATCGTCGCGCACGGCACGCCGGAAAATGTCGCCAACACCAAGGGTTCGCACACTGGCCATTATCTCAAACGTGTGTTGAAGAAGAGAAAATAACGGTTATCCCCAACGGCTAACGTAATACATGCTCTATACTTAGATTTTTAGAGAGTTCTCCCAGGGAAAGGTGCAACATGAGCGAACTCGTGAGTGAGCACGAAATCGTATTTCGTGTTTTGCGCGCAGCCTTCAATCTGCCCGAACATGCCCCGATACTCGAGATATTTCGCCAGGCAGCGAGGGATCAGGGCATCTCGTTACCCGATCAGTGCGCTCAAGTCGACCATGAAGTAGACTGGAAACCAAAGAAGTTTCTACCTGCATACGCGCAGGGAGCATTTCTTGATGCATGCCTTCGCGAACAAAGACGCGCGCAGCAAACCGCAGAGTGAATATAGAATACTTGCCACGATCACACTGGTCGTGGCATAGTCTTTTTATGACCCGTGAAAAACTACTCACCTTCAATCTGCCGGACGAGCCGGGAGTGTACCAATTCCGTAAAGGGCGGAAGGTTTTGTATGTGGGGAAGGCCACTATTCTCAAGGACCGCGTGCGCAGCTACTTTGCCCTCGACATCGCGGATACGCGCTCCAGCGCGATCGCGGCTATGGTTGCTGAATCCGACAACCTCACCTGGGATACGACCGAGTCTGTTCTCGAAGCACTCATTCTCGAAGCAAATACTATTAAAAAGATCGAGCCGCCGTACAATATCCAGTCGAAAGACAACACGAGCTTTAACTACCTGGTCATTACCGATGAAAGGTTCTCGAAAATACTCACCGTGCGTGGTCGCGAGCTTTTCACCGCGTGGCGCGGAGGGAAGATTAAACACTTGTACGGCCCATTCCCACAGGGGCTTGCCTTGCGCGATGCTATGAAATTAGTGCGGCGCATCTTTCCATACCGCGATGCGAGATGCGTGCCGTGTGAAGACCAGATTGTGCGTCAGCAAGGCGTCGCCTCGCGGTTAACCGCGAGGCGACGCCTTGCTGCGCATTGTCGCCCGTGCTTCAACCGGCAGATCGGCCTGTGTCCCGGTGTCTGCACCGGAGAAACCGACGCGCGCGAATATGCGGGCACCGTCCGCAACATCTGCCTTCTGTTTAGCGGCAAAAAGCGTGCGCTTGTGAAGGAATTGGAGAAGGAAATGCAGGCGGCAGCAAAGGAAGAGCGTTTTGAAGAGGCCGAAGAGGCGCGTCGACAGGTCGCTGCGCTCACCCATATTCGCGACATTTCGCTTATCAAAAACGAATCGCGTTTCGCGACCGGGGGCGTCGTCCATGCCCAGAGCGCGCGCATCGAAGCGTACGATATCGCGCACACCGGCGGCACAGAAACCGTCGGCGTCTTCACGGTCGTCGAGGACAGCCAGCCGGTGAAGGGTGCCTACCGTAAATTCAAGATCCGCGGTTTTACGAACAACGACTCCGGCGCCCTTGGCGAGGTCCTTTCCCGTCGCTTCCTGCACCCCGAATGGTCGTATCCGCGCCTGCTTGTCGTGGACGGCCACACAGCGCAGATGAACACGGCCAAAAAAATACTCGCGAATGCCGGTATCATGATCCCGGTCATTGGCGTCGTAAAAAACGAGCGTCACCAGCCGGAGCGATTAGTGGGGCCTCGCGCGATAATTGAAAAACATGAGCGCGATATCCTCTTGGCGAATAATGAAGCGCATCGGTACGCGATAAACTGGCACCGCAAACGTCTCCAAAAGCGCATGGTGGAATGAAAGGAAACCCTAGCAAAACGCCATATATGCTATAGTTGGCAGCCGGTTTTTTAAATCCCGGAAACTCATATGAAAAACATTGCATCTCTCATCATTGGCATCGTTGTTGTGATTATTGCCCTTCTCGCAGGGTATTGGTTCTGGATTCCCGACGTAGGAGCCTTGCGCACGTGGGATGAATTTTAGGCGCTCCCGACGTTGAAGTGTGATATTGGTGACAGTAGCGTGCAGGGCCTCTCGGGCACTATGTACGTCGCTGGTGGCCGCTTGCGCGCAGATTACAAAGTCGAAGGCAATGGCGTCGCGTCGACCTTCCGCACGATCGTCACCGAAGACGGCACTGCGTATACCTGGGCCGATGAAATACCATTTGCTGAACGCTCGACGCTCACCCTAGGCGAAGGTTCGACCGAAGAAAATCTCTTCAAGATCTCGCGCTGCAAACGCGTCTGGAGCCTAAATCCGGACTTGTTCGTTCTCCCGGTAGATATAGACTTCCGCGAAAGAGGCACGCCACTGCCGACCGAATACGACGAGAACGGCAATCTCTTGCCGGAAGAAGTGGCACCAACGCAGTAGGCGCTTCTTGGATGGTATAATCGCCGCATGGCACGCACAATCGTGGGCGTCTTGCGCGGTGGAACTTCAAGCGAATACGATCTCTCGCTCAAAACGGGCGCGACAATTTTGAATGCGCTTCCCGAAAGCGAGTACGATACGCGCGACATCCTTATCGACAAGCGGGGCCTTTGGCATTCGCGCGGGATGCCTGTCGACTCTTCGCGCGCCCTCTCGCAGGTAGACGTCGTCGTTTCGGGTCTTCACGGCGGCGTGGGCGAAGACGGCACGGTGCAGCGCACGCTGGATCGCCTCGGCATTCCGTACGCCGGCTCCAACGCGCTCGCAAGCGCGCTCTCCTTGAATAAAATACGCGCGGCGGAGGTCTTGCGCCACGCCGGAATCCGTATGCCGCGCTCGTTCGGTTTTTCTGCTTCACATGAAGCGGACACCGGGGAGATGGCGCGTGCCGTTTTCGCGCAATTCGGCCCGCCGTACATCGTGAAGCCAAGTTCAGAAGGCGCATCGCATGGCATCGTGATCGCCGCGGGTATCCTTGATCTGCCGCAGAAATTGGCGGATGTGTTGGAAGCATTCGGCACCGCGCTCGTCGAAGAATTCCTGGTGGGGGAAGACGCGAGCGTTGGCGTCATCGAAGATTTCCGCGGTGAAGACGTGTATGCCTTGCCGCCCGTGCATATCGTGGTGCCGGACGAGTTTTCAATCCTGCATTTCAACCATCACCACCACGGCGGCCATCAGCACATCGTGCCGAGCGATTTCGACCACGCGGAAAAGGAGGTGCTTGAGACAATGGCAAAACAGGCGCACCGCGCGCTCGGCCTTTCGGATTTCTCTCGCGCCGATTTCATCATGACGAAGCGCGGACCATATCTTTTGGAGGTCAATTCGCTGCCGGGGTTGCATGAGTATGCTTCGTTTCCGAAGATGCTGGAGAGTGTGGGGAGTTCTGTTGCTGGGTTTTTGGAGCATGCGGTGGGGTTGGGGAAAAAGTAACGTCTCAGCCCGGGTGGACTGAGACGATTTCGTGCTTTTCGAGCTGCGAGTTTGCGAGCACCTCTTTTCCGATGCGTTCGACCGTCTCACGGGCGGCCTGCTCGTCTTCGGCCTCCAGACTCACTACGAATTCTTTACCCATTCGTAACTCAACGACGTCGATAAAACCAAGGTTTACGAGAACCCGGTGAATCGTTGCAGCCTCCGGATTGTGCACTTTATTTTTCCGCATCACGCGTATTGTCGCGATAAAGAGCATGTACTTCTCCTTCGCTTGGATCAGTTTTTTCAATCTAATCTAAAATGCCTGAAGATACAAGGTTTTCGCGACTCTGCTCCGCCTTCCAAAAACGCAAAAGGACATGCCTATTGTGTTTTGGTCAGGGATATTTTTCTGTCCGGGGTCGGCAGACGACGCTCGAAAAATTCCACGACCCTAGCTCGCGGTCGCACCTGCTGGTGCGACATCGCTCCGCTTTCCACAAAGCACTAAAATCCTGCCCTGCGGCAGGATTTTTGGCTTTGTGGAGATTGTACCGCAAAGTTCGAACGTATTTCCGGACGCACCCAATCTGATCCGCTTCGCACGCGCCGCGTGCGTGGTGGCTTGAACCTCCTGCGTCCGCTCCACTCGCGCTGGGAAGCCGCCCGGCCGCCTAAAGGCGGCCAATCCCGAAAGAAACCGCTCCATGCATTTCTGATTCGGCGGGGTGGATTCGTGCATTCAAAAAATGGAATGAGCGGTTTCTTTCGGGATTCTGCCCTGCGGGCAGGGGCGGCGCGAATGCAAAGCAAAGAGCGCAATCTGTCAGATTGCGCTCTCAGTAGTAGGTGAATGCCCATGCTACTTTTTGGCCAGCATTGCGATGCCGCGTTCACGGGCAATGATTACTGTCGCCGCTTATAGCGAAGTTGGCGTACCAAGATCGAGATATGATTCAGGTGGCATCGACGTGTGCGTCATCCTGCCCTCCTTCACATATTCTTGCGACAAGTCGCCGAACTGCAACGTCTGGGAAGTTGTTGCAAGCTGACGCGCCCGGTCAAAGACATCGTCCGGAAAATCCCAGCAACCAGTTTGAATCAAGTTGCTGAATTGAGTCTTTGGTTTTTCGACCAGGTGCGTGACGCGATTGCCTTGGACTTGGACCTGCCCGTATTTCGACGGGTCGTCCATGCCGTTAAGGGGCATTGTCCAGATATGCGGGGCTGCTTCTTTTCCGAAATCAATCGGAAAGCGGAAGAATGAATCACCCAGCATGACGACAACATCTTCGCCCGCAATCCAGTTTTCTGAACACATGAAGTGCTGAACGGGACTGTCGAACACCTC
>JBBUCP010000056.1:0-4502 GCA_038057725.1 Patescibacteria group bacterium
TTTGCGAGATGAGAAATTGTTGCAACTGTGCGACATCGTTACCGCGCGAACCGAACGAGAGGTTGCGGGTGAGGTTGGGGCACTGAGTCGATGCACCAAGCACCGAGCCGAGATTCGGGACGGCGCGGGCGCTTGAAAAGAGCGGTAGAAGCAAGAGTAACGCGAGCGGGATGGCAAGAAGGGTTTGTGTCCGCATAGTGCTCATTGACTTTTCATTATAGCTTAGTATTATGGCGGTATCACGACGAGAAAGGTTCCGAACGGCTAACTACCTAAGGAGCCTTTTTCATTTCTATCTTTCTCCTTGTGTCGGCAGTATCCAATGCCGCAAAACGAGGAGCCCCGATAGCCTTGTAGAGCGACGAAGCCCGCTGTCCGTCCGGAAACAGTATCTTCTCGAATTTGTCTTCGGCGATCAAAAAATCAACGAGCTGCTTGTAGTCTCCATCGCCGGAAACTAGCACCACCTTATTAAACGGCTCTCGTTGATACAGCTTTTTCATGATGTGGAAAATAATATCGGAATCGACGTTTCCTTTCTTTTTTCCGAGCATGCGCGACGTGTGCTCCCGGAACAAGAGGACGAACCCAGCGCTTTGAATATGCTCATACAGAACGTCCTGTGACTCGTCGAGATACCCTAAAAAGTAAAACGCCTTCGTGACAAAGTATTTTCTCTGGAGGTACACCCGAAACCGGACAAGATCGACCTTCCACGGATCCAGAACCCGCTTTGCAGTCCCCATATGCAAATTCTGACCGTCAACGAACGCATAATTTTCCTCATGTTTTTCCGCATCCATGTCCGCAGTATACGATGATTTTCCGCTCGCATCGCGAGCCTCTACTATATAATGCAAGTAACCAGAAAAAACCCTTGTAGGTCACGTGCCTGCCGGGGGTTTTTCTTTGGTATTTGGGTGATGAAACCCAGTTGCCATCAACTTGTAAAAACAATTGAATCTTTGATGGGGCAACGGACGAAACCGCTTGGCGAATCACGTGCCGCTTACGTCTTCAACTCACACACCTATTCTTTTGGAAGACACGACCGCAATGCACCAGAGAAAGCTACGGTGTGGATACTTTCACCCGCCCCCATCAAACATCCAATACGACGATTGTATCATATTTGCTATACTTCCCTCGTGCCCAACTGCATCTTCTGCAAAATCGTCCGGGGGGAATTGCCTTCTATCAAGGTGTGCGAAGACGCCGAGACGATCGCGATTTTAACCATCGAGCCCGTAAATACCGGCCACACGCTCGTGATTCCGAAAGAGCATGTCGCGAATGTGTTTGAGGCAACGCCGGAGGTATGGGCGAAAGTGCAGGAAACGGTGCGGAAAGTCGCGCATGCCGTCGAAAAAGGAGTGAGTGCCGACGGCGTGAATATCAATATGAACAATCGCGAGCACGCGGGGCAGGTCGTCGACCATATCCACGTGCACATCATCCCGCGCTTCAAAGGTGATGGTTTTTCTCTTTGGCCGCATCACGATAGAAAAGAGGAGGAAGGTGACCCAATCGCCGCAAAAATCCGCGCGGCCTTTTAATTTGCCGGATTAAGGGCAATAGTAGAAACGTCCCTCTCCTGTTTTTGTAGGTATAGGCTTCGTATTCGGAAACGGACCGGTAATGTTCGGCCAACCGCATTGCTTCCATTGCCAGATGCCTGCACTGCATACATAGAGATGCCCACTGTTCCAGCCATATTGTCCGGGCTGCGGACCACCCGATACGTTCGGCGCCGCGTATCCCGAATCGTAGGTACACCCGTTGTACAGGCATTGGCCGGTCGCCGCACATGTATTCGATGTCGTCGTCCAACTTCCCCATGTCGGCGAAGTCGCTCCCGCGGCACACGATGACGTACGCGTCTCGGTAATGATTCCGGTTTGGCCTGATGGACATTGGGTCGAAGTGCGGGTTTGTGCTTGTTCGGGGGTACAAGAGGTTTGCGCAGAGACGATAAGGGCCAGCGTCTTCGAGTGGCCGTTCAGCGTGATCACGATCGTGTAGGTTCCGGCTGTTGCATAGGTATGCGTAAGCGTGAAAGTGCCGCTGGTCGCAGTGCATGGCCTCCCCCAGAGAGAACCGGGACCTCCTGCGGGGACTGATGCGCCGTCGCCCCACGAGATACTGCCCTGGTCGCCAGCCGTGCTGCAGTACCCGATCTCAACTGGTGAGATGGCGAGCGTTGCAGTGAGGCCGCTCGCGACAGCCGATGCGCCGAGGCTCGCTCCGATGCCGATTCCCCCGCCAGGCAGTGCGACTGACACCGTGGCGGTGCACTCTGCCGTGCCACCCTGCCCCCAGAAAGTGCCGGTGTAGGTGGTGGTTTGTGTGGGAAAGACCGTTTCTGAACCGTTGGCAGCAACCGTGCCAATGTTGGTGATGGATGCCTGGCTTGCGTTCGTGCTTAACCAGGAAACCAGGCTCGATTGCCCGCGCATGATAGAAGAGGGGTTTACGATAATGGTGCAGGTGGGGGCTGGAGGTGAATTGTTGTCGATGGGGGGAGGCGTAGTCCCGCCGCACACTTGCCTGATCGCGGCACGAGTGAGTGGACCGACGTAGCCGGTTGTAGGGACGCCGTAGTTTGATTGGAAGCGCTGCACGGCTAACTTCGTACGGGAGCCGAAGAAGCCGGGACCAGTGTTCATGTCCGCTTGGGAGAGGAAGTTGGTTTCGACAAGGAATTGCTGCAGTTGGCGGACGTCGTCGCCTTGCATACCACGCTCAAGGTCACGATAGAGGTTGGGGCAGGTGGCGGCGCTCGTGAGTGAAGGGAGAAGCAGTGCGACTAATCCAAGTGAGATGAAGAATTTTTTCATGCGCATCCGTGCAGTATAGCGCCGCGGGCACTTCAGTGCCCGCGGCGCGGGGGGATACCTGTATTAGTAGCACTGTCCTTCGTAGAGGAAACTTGCACTGGCGCGATTCATCATGCAGCGGTTGCTGTAGGTGCGTGGTTGCGGCATCACTTGGGCACATCCCATTCCAGGCGGGCATGTCGGCATCGGTGGCTGGCCGCACACCGGCGCAGACTCCATCGTACAATCAACGTTGCCGATGACGCGCACCGTTGTCGTCGTTTGCGCAGTTTGTCCAGAACTATCGCGCACCAAGATCGTGATCGTGTACGTACCGGGGTTTGCGTACGCATGGGTAAAGGTTGTCGTTTGCAACCATTGTGCTGCCTCTACCGAGGCGGCCACTCCGGGTCCCGGGTTGAATTCGTCGCCCCAACGAATGTTGTAGCTCAAAGCGCCGTTTTCCGGATCGGATGCCCGAATAGTCCATGTACCCATCGCGTCTTCCGCGAGTGTCGTTGGCCCCGAGAATCCTGAAATGACCGGCGGCTTGTTGCCCGTGTTGTCAAAATATGCAGTGCAACGCCACGAAGCGGCAGGCTGGGGCGTTGTCGGATAGCAATTGTTTGTACCACACCATGGCGTTCCTCCCGGCACATCGCGGCCGCATGACATACCGCCGCACGAAATGCCGTCATTCCATGCCTTGCACATTGGGTCGTTCTTCGGATCGGAGTAACTCGTTTTGCATTGGCCATCGTAGAGATACGTCGCACCGTCGGCGTTCATCTCACAGCGGTTGCCGTAATTAGTCGGGATCGGGTTGCACGGCGTCGTGATGCAGACAATCGGCTTTGCGCCGCAGACGGGTTTGTATTCTTTGGAACAAGCGACAGAACCGACGGTGATGTGCACTTTGCCCACAACCTCTTGCGAGATTGGCGCCTTACACTGCGGATTTCCGTCGCACGGGTCGCTCGTGTGAATGAGTGTAGCGGTATAGGTGCCGTTTGAGGAATATGTGTGTGTATTCGTGCCAGGGTCCGAGCAGAAATCCGTAGGTGCCATGCAGTGCGATGCGCGCTCGCTTGTGCCGTCGCCAAACTCGATCGTATAGTAATCGGATAGCGGACGGAAGCCGCTCACGTATGAATAGAACGTGACCGCAAGGGGCGCATTGCCGCGCTGCGGCGTTGCCGAAAAGCGCTCTTTGTTCACAAATCCGCCGCACCACTTCTTGATGCGCTCGCGCGAAATCGGGCCAAATGCGCCAACCGCCTGCACGCCCTCCTGCGTCTGCCACTTTCGCACTGCTTCTTGCGTCATCTGCCCGAAGTAGCCGGTCGGCGCGACGGAAAGAAACTTATTTTCATATAAATATTCCTGCAAGCCGCGCACGTCATCGCCATGCGCACCGGCTGCGAGATTTCTTGCGAGCACGTTGCAGATGCGATGCTGGAACGACGGCATCAGAGCAGTGCCGACCGAAGAATCCATATTCCCCACCTGGCCGCGAAGCCTGGTTATTTGCGCCGTAAGCTCGCTGATCTGTGCCATGAGGCGCTGAATCTGTACCTGCACATCGTCGGCCGTCAGCGCGGAAACCGACGTAGCATACAGGCCTGTTCCCGTCACGACGACGATCGCAAGCGCAATGAGAAAGTTTTTGTAGTGCATAGATAAAAG
>JBBUCP010000057.1:0-688 GCA_038057725.1 Patescibacteria group bacterium
TTATTTGAAAGCGAATCCCTCGCTCGTCGCTACCGGGACGCGCGTCACCGTCATCCCGGTCATGAATCCGGATGGCTTGCAAAAAGTTGTCGGCACCACCGAGCGATTTACGGCGGCGCAAGTCCCTGCGACGGAGGCCGCAACGGTTCCTGGACGCTTCAATGGGAACGAAGTCGACCTCAACCGCAACTTTGATTGCGATTGGCAGGCATCGGCGAAATGGCAGAACAAAACGGTGAGCGGCGGCACCGTGGTGTTCTCCGAACCTGAAAGCAAGGCGGTTCGCGACTATGTGCTCGCGCACAAGCCGATTGCGGCGTTGGGGTGGTATAGCGCGGCGGGCGGCGTGTTCGCTTCGAATTGCCATGACGGCGTTTTGCCGGAGACGACGACGCTCGTTACGGAATACGCGAAAGCATCCGGCTACAGCGCGTATAAGAATTTCGACTTCTATGAAATCACCGGCGACATGGTGAACTGGATGGCAAAGGAAAAAATCCCGGCGATCAGCGTCCTCCTTACCGACCACAAAAATACCGAGTGGGGTAAGAATAAGAAGGGTGTTGATGCCATCTTGAAGAGGTACGCACAATAAGCATGAGGAGAGCTGTAATCGCGTTTGTCGTCCTTGCCGCACTCGGCGCTGGGGTGTACGCGTATTTCCAGCTCACGAAAGAAGAAGCGGCGG
>JBBUCP010000057.1:698-2708 GCA_038057725.1 Patescibacteria group bacterium
CGCCGGCGCCCCAACCCTCGCGCGAAGTAATCGGACGCTCAATAGAGGGGCGCGCGATCGAAGTGTACCGCTTTCCGGCAACCGGCGACCGCACGACGGCGCACCTTCTCTTTGTTGGCGGCATCCATGGCGGGTATGAATGGAACAGCGTCCTTCTCGCATACCAGCTTCTCGACCACCTCGCCGCGAATCCGGAGAGCGTGCCTGCAAATATCGAAGTTACCGTTATTCCTTCCGCGAATCCCGACGGCGTTTTCAAGGTGGTGGGGAAAGAAGGCCGCTTTGCGCTTCTCGACGTGCCAAAAGCGACGCAGGTCGCCGGCTTCGGCCGCTTCAACGCGCATGATGTCGATTTGAATAGGAATTTTGACTGCAAATGGCAGCCGACGAGCATGTGGCGCGGCGAGACAGTGAGCGCAGGCAAAAGCGCCTTTTCCGAACCGGAATCGAAAGCGCTGCGCGATTTTATCGCGGCGCACCGGCCGAGCGCGGCGGTCTTCTTTCATAGCCAGGCGAATGCCGTCTACGCGTCGGAATGTGAAAAGGGAATTCTCCCCGCGACAATGACGCTGTTGAACACCTACGCAAAGGCGGCGGGGTACACCGCGGTCTCCGTATTCGATGCCTACGAAGTGACGGGCGACGCCGAAGGTTGGCTCGCCTCCATCGGCATTCCTGCTATAACCGTCGAACTCTCCACCCACGACAAAGTCGAATGGGAAAAGAACCTTGCAGGCATCAAAGCACTCTTTACCTTATACGGTCGGGCAAATTAGAAAAAATCCCCGCGGCACGAACGGCCGCGGGGGAATGATCAGAGATGCGCTGCGAGCTCTGTAAGCGAATCCACGAGGATGTCAGGTTTTTCCGCTTCGAGCTTCTCGCGCGAGTGATAGCCCGTCGATACCGCAATAGCAATCACACCGGCCTTTCGCGCCGCATGGATATCATGCGTCATGTCGCCCACGTACGCAGCGTCTTCGAGCTTCATACCAAGCGAAAGTAGAACTTCTCGTATTGTTTCCGATTTGTCCTTCACGCTGCCGATAAATGCGGAAACCTCGCCGTTCAACTTATACGCGAGCACTTCCGCGTTCAGGGATTTTTGCGGATGCGCGCTTATCACAATCACATTGCGTGAGAGCGAAGCCTTCTTGAAAAAGAGTATCGCGTCCGGATACATCACCGGGCGAAGTCCCGTCTCCACTACGTGCGGGTACATTTCCGCGTAGAGGGCAAAAATTGCATCGCCATCAAGCGAGACGCCCCGCTCGAGAAACAACTCTCGTGGGCTGGCGCGTATTCCTTCCATGAGCCATGTTTCGTACGTCATGCGCTCGAGTCCGAAATGTTCCATCATGCGCGATCCTGTCTCATAGACGGGACGGCGGTCATCGCTGATGACGCCGCTCCAGTCGCAGAGGATTGCTTGCAGTCCTTTCAGCCGATGCATGTCGGTCTCCTGTTGCTATCGTCTGACCACAGGATACGTCGCTTGGAAAAGAATTCAAAGTAATTTCGTGGGGTAGTCTTTCAGGCCATACTCGCGTCGCTTCATTAACGCACCAAATAGCGCTCATTCGCACTTCACACGGACATTGGTACGCTGCATAGCGAGCTACTCTCGATTGCGCTTTGCCCGGCGCGATCATCGCGTGATGGGGGTCTGCTTTAGTCCACTAATTCGAGGACTGGCGCATTACAAGCATTACAAGTATTACTTAGTACGTAACACGATTACACATATGACAACAACACAGAAATACATACCGGCAGTGGTCCTTGGCGTCGCAACGTTCGCAATCGCGTCGTTTGCATTTGCCCTCCACTCTCCGGAACATTATTCATTCTTCGGTGACGCAAGCTATGTCTCTCCAGGGAACGCATCTTCGCGAGCGGTGCACATCGTCTCTGACGCGTCTCCTGGCTTCGGCGGAATCAACTTTCCCGTATAAGCAGGTATGACTTTTGCGCAGCTGACGACTCTCTCTAGCGACTTCCAACTTGAAG
>JBBUCP010000058.1:0-10456 GCA_038057725.1 Patescibacteria group bacterium
CGCGGGGGCACGAGTTACAAGCCTAGCCTTTATTCCGTATGACCCGCATCCACACCGGATTCACCTTATCCGCAATAACGATGATCTTCACGCTTTTCAGCGCGACGTTCGCGTTCGCGAGCGATCATCGTTACGATTACGACTATTCGTACGACTACAATTACGACTATCAAAACTACGACAATTCCATCAATCATTCGTTTAATGCTTACGATAGCTACAACGATTACGGATATTACGACTACGATCGTTATTACGACGGCTCTACATACGCGTACGGCTACCCGTATTCAAACTATGCAAACGATTATCGCTATGGTCCCGGATATGGCAACTACGATTATGACCGCAATCCCGAATGTTCGATCAGTGCCTACAATTCAAGCGGCACGTACCGTTACGACAATTCCGTCACGCTTTCGTGGTGGTCATCAGACGCGACAAGTGCGTACCTCTCCGGGTACGGCAACGTGAACACCAGCGGCTCGCAGGTACTCTACGCCCCAAATGCCTCCTCCTACACACTCACGGTCTACGGCCCGGGCGGATCAACTTCGTGCTCGGCGTCGAATCCGCACTATTATTCAAGTTCGTATTCAGACGGCTCCTACGGCCACCGGTACGGCTATGTATCGAACCCGACCTTTACATACCCGGTCTACTCGTATCCGTACGTGTCTGGCAGCGTGTATCCGACATATCCGAACTACAACTACGTGCAGCTCTCGCAAACGCCGTACACCGGCTTTGACTTCGGGATCGTGGGGAACAGTCTCTACTGGCTCGCGATGATTCTTGTCGCCGCCCTCGGCGCGTACCTCATCGTCTACAGCCATTCAGGCTCCTACCCGCGTGGCTTCGTACGCGAAGTCGCGGCTGCCGCACGCAATCAGGTTCGTGCGGTTAAATCGCTTGTGAAATAACCAATATGACAAAAGCCGCCCGAGAGGGCGGCTTTTAGTATGTGTGTTATTTCTTCAACTCTGATTCCGCCGCTTTAACTTTCGCTTCAAATTCCTTCATCAGTTTATCCATCTTTTCTCCCATTTGCCGTCCGATGTCGGACAGTTTCCATTCGAATGTATCGTAGCCTGCCATGGGGTTGAGTATACTACGCCCGGCTTTTGATTTCCGCCGCGATAGTGTTGATAAATTCGGCAACCGGCTGTACTCCGATTTTACCTTTATCGCGACTCTCGACGGCAACGCTTTCTGCACCCATTTCTGCGTCGCCAATAACGAGCATGTAGGGAACCTTCTCCACTTTCGCGTTACGCACTTTTTTCCCAAGAGTTTCGCTCGAATCGTCCAATTCCACGCGTACTCCCGCGTTGCGCAGCTGCGTAAAGACGCCCTGCGCGTATTCCAGATGCTTGTCGGAAATCGGCAGTATTTTCACCTGCACCGGCGAGAGCCAGGTAGGGAAGGCGCCAGCGTATTTTTCAATGAGGAAGGCCATCGTGCGTTCGATTGAGCCGATAGACGAGCGGTGTACCACGAATGTGCGATGCGGCTTTCCGTCATCGCCGGTGTAGGTGAGGTCAAATTTGACCGGGGAAGAGAGGTCGTACTGCACGGTAAATGCGGTGTCTTCCTTGCCATTCACGTTTTTCATCTGGATGTCGATTTTGGGGCCGTAAAACGCTGCCTCGTCTTTTGCTTCGACGAACGGCACGCCGCGTTTCTGCATTGCTTCACGCAAGAGCGATTCAGCTTTGTCCCAGCCTGCGTCGTCTTTGAAATACTTTTCAGTGTTTGCCCGGTCACCTTGTGAGAGTCGGTACGAGTAGTCAGAGCCCATCTTGAGGCCAAGAACGCCGTTTGCGTATTCGATCAAATCCAGTGCCTTGTGCACTTCTTCGATCGCCTGTTCTTCCGATGCGCAAATGATGTGCGCGTCCGAGAGGCAGAAACCGCGCACGCGCAGGAGGCCCATGAGCTCTCCGGATTGCTCGTAACGGTACAGTTTTGCGAGTTCCGCATAGCGGATAGGGAATTCGCGATAGCTATGCGGCTTGGAAAGATAGAGCTCGAAATGATGCGGACAGGTCATCGGACGGAGCATGAAGCGGTCCTGCTCTTCGGTCACGAGTGGCGGGTACATTGAATCTTTGTAGTGCGGATAGTGGCCGCTTTTTTCGTAGAGTTCGAGTTTTGCAATATCGGGTGTCATGACGTGGCTGTAACCGCGCTTTATTTCTTCGTCCACGATGAACCGTTCAATCTCGCGGCGGATGGCCGTACCTTTTGCGGTAAAGAGGGGAAGGCCCTTCCCGACCGTATCGGAAAAGGTGAACAAATCGAGTTCCTTTCCAAGCTTTTTATGGTCGCGTTCGTTCATTTCATGGTCGGACATGAAGCCGATTCTAGCATCATTTAAGCCATTTTGGAGGGCTTGACAAAGATAATGATGTTGTGTATGGTTACAGCACACACAAGTACGACTGCCAAAAAAAGGGGCGGCCAACACCGTCCAAAAAAGGAGTCAAACTGGCTCGCAGCAATGCGAGCCTTTCTTTTTATAACGCCTTCACTCTCTCCGCCACAAAACTTGCCTCGCCGTTGCGCTCTGAGAATTTTCCTTTAAGCATCATGCAGCTTCCTGCGGTGAAGATTTTTTCATTTTCTTTCAGCGTACTCGGGAAAACCACAATCTCGACATTACCGACATAATCGGCCAGTTTTCCGAACATCATGCGCTCGCCTTTTTTGGTAAGGATGAATTGCGTGGTTTCGAGCATTCCGCCGATCACCGTTTCGACGCCGCGCGGGTAGCTTTCTTTCATTTCTTTGAGGTTCATTTTTTGCTTCGCTAGTTGGTCGCGGCAGCGATCCAATGGGTGACCGGACACATAAAAGCCAAGCAGCTCTTTTTCCCATGCCAATTTTTCTGCCATCGTTGCAGGGCTCTCGGCGGGGATTTTGAGTTCGGCGATAGGTCCGCTCGACGCGCCAAACATAGAAGTGATGCCGACGGGCGCGCTTGCGAGTTCGCGGCGGTATTCGAGGAGTTTTTCAATATGCGTGACGAGCGCTTTGCGCTCACCTACATCATCAAGCGAGCCCGACATAATTAAGGCTTCGAGCGATTTCTTATTGAGATTTTTGTCAGCCACGCGCGAGAGGAAATCGGAGAGCGACATGAATGCGCCGCCTGCTTCACGTTCGGCGATAATCGCGTCCGCAATTCCCGTTCCGAAATTTTTAATCGAATAGAGCCCAAATCTAATCGTGCCCGCAGGTAACCTCAAGGACTCCCCTTGAGGTTGAAGCGCGTTCCCCGAAGAGGATCCCTGAGGATGGGAATCAATGACGGTAAATGTGCCGCGGCTCTCGTTGGCCGACGGCGGCAAGATTTGGATGTTCATGCGTTTGCATTCGGCGACGACTTCCGCGATTTTCTCGACGTCTCCCGCGTCCGAGGTGAGAACCGCGGCCATATAATCAACAGGGTAGTTGGCTTTCATGTAGGCGGTCTGGTAGGCGAGAAGGCCATAGCTGGCGGCGTGGGCGCGGTTGAAGCCATACGCAGCGAAGGTCTCGATTTGTTCCCACAGCTGCTGCACGACGGCAGGCTTCATGCCGTGTTCGATCGCGCCCTTGGTGAAATGTTCTTTTTGCGCCGCCATTTCCGCGGGGATCTTCTTCCCCATCGCTTTTCGGAATTTGTCGGCTTCGAGCCATGAATACCCTGCCAATTGGATCGCGATTTCCAAGACATCGTCCTGATAGGTAATGACGCCGTAGGATTTATTCAGGATTTTTTCCATCCGCGGATCCAGATACGAAACCAATTTCGGATTATGCTTGCGCTCGATGTACTGGGGGATGAAATTCATCGGACCTGGGCGATACAAGGCGACCATTGCGTTAATGTCGTGGATGACTGAGGGCTTCAGGTCCACGAGGTAGTTCGTCATGCCGCCACCCGAGAGCTGGAAGACGCCGAGCGTCTCGCCGCGCGAGAGCATTTCGTACGTCTTTTTGTCGTCAAGTGGAATGGTCTCGAAATCGACGTCAATGCCGAGACGTTTCTTCACACGGATCTGCGCGTCGGCGAGCGTCGAGAGGTTGGTGAGGCCGAGGAAGTCGAACTTCAAAAGGCCTGCGTCCTCGACCGCGTGCATGTCGTACTGGGTAATGATTTTTCCGCCCTTGGGGTCGAGCTGGACAGGGCAGAAGTCGGTAACGGGCGTCGGCGCGATAACGACGCCAGCAGCATGGACACCGACGTGCCGCGCGTTCCCTTCTATTTTTTTGGCGAGGTCCAGGATCTCTCGCGCGACCGGGTCGGATTTATAGGCTTTCGCGAGGTCGGGGACTTCATCGAGTGAGCTTTGGATGGTGACCGGAAAACCCTGCTTTCCAAAGGGGATCATCTTTGCGATGGCGTCACCGGTCCCGTAGCTGTGTCCCAAGGCGCGGGAGACGTCGCGCACGGCTGCACGCGCCATCATGGTGCCAAAGGTACCGATTTGTGCGACGTGGTCCTCGCCGTATTTTTGACGCGCGTAGGAGATTACTTCGTCGCGGCGGTTGTCGGCGTAGTCCATATCAATATCGGGAGCGGAGGGGCGCTCGGGATTCAAAAAGCGTTCGAAGGGAAGCCCGTACTCGATCGGATTCACGTTTGTAATATGCGAAAGGAAGGTGACGAGGGAGCCGGCGACGGAGCCGCGGATGTTCGTGAGGATGCCGTTTTCGTGGGCAAAGCGCAGGAGATCGGACACAACGAGGAAGTAGGGCGAGTACCCTTTTTTTGCAATAACACCAAGCTCGTAATCAACGCGCTCACGCATCATGGGAGTTTCCTCAAGACCGCGCGTCACGAAGCCATGGTAGGCGAGTTCGCGGAGTGCCTCGTCGTGCGACTTCCCTTCGATTTTAATATCGGGAAAGACCCACTTCCCGAGGTCGAGCGTGAGATTGCACTCCTCAATGATTTTTTGGATGTTTTCAACAGCCTCCGGAGTATCCGTAAAGAGCTTCAGCGCTTTCTCTTGTGTTAAAAAAGAAAAATCGCCCACGACACCCGCGTCGCGATTGAGAGTCTGCCCAGTGCGGATTTTGTTCACGAGCTCCCGCGCGACTGCGTCGTCAGGCTCGAGGTAATACGTGTCATGCGCGGCGACGAGGGGGACGTCTTTATCTTTCGCAAGCTCAATAATTTGTTCTTGCAATTTCTCATGTCCGTCGATTTCCGGGTGGTGCGTGATTTCGGCGTAGAGGTCCTTCCCAAACATTTTCTTGTACCAATCAATTGATTCTTGTGCTTTTTGGCCTTGTCCATCTTTCAGCGCGCGTGCATGTTCGCCCGAAAAAGAGGGAAGTATCGCGAGGATTCCGTCGCGATAGGTTTCGATGAGTTCCCTGTCGAGCCGCGGGCGATAGTAGAAACCTTCGAGCTGTGATTTCGAGACGAGCACGATGAGGTTCTTATACCCTGTTTCGTTTTTTGCGAGGAGAATGAGCCTTGAATGACGGTCGTCCACGCGGTGTTCCTTGTCAAAGCGGGTGCGCGGGGCGACGTAAAAATCGACACCGATGATCGGCTTCACCCCGCGTTTTGTCGCTTCTTTGTAAAACTCGATAGCGCCATAGAGGTTGCCGTTGTCGGTAAGCGCGAGCGCTACTTGCCCGTCGGCCTTCGCGGCTGCAACCAAATCCTCGACTTTCGGCAGGGCTTCAAGGAGGGAATAGTGGCTGTGGACGTGCAAATGGGAAAAGCCTGCGCGCGACATATGGACGATTATACATCTGTAATCCAATTACCCTTCACCATAAGACTTGTTTATAACAATGCTATAGCATTGTTATAAACAAGTGAGGCACATCAAGATTTTTATCACCGCATTGGAAGATCAAAGTGCCGCCGGATCGGAATATCGTAATCAATGGCGTCGGCAATAATATAGAGAAGGTCGCGTCCGGTATGTAATTCCGTTTTTAGCAGGGTTATTATTTCTTCACAGTCATAAGGGAAAACCCAGACGCTATCTTGCAGGCAATAGAAACCAAGACCACGCACCAATAAACGAATCCGATTACGAAGGGATTTTCTATTCTCAGGTATGTCAAAAATCACTATTCGCCAGCGCTCATCCCATTTCTTTGGTTGCGGTATGGAACGTTCCCGAGCTTCTAGGCGCTGGATTTCATCGCGGCCTTTTTGGGTCAGGTACATCCGTTTACTCTCTTTTTCCATCCGAAATTCGATTAATCCTTTTTGTCGTAGCCGCGAAGCCGTCTCGTGGAGGCGCTGTCGTGGATCAAGCGGTATGATCATATCAACGTATTCCTGTTTTAGTAGGGAAAGTACTTTGGGTGCAGCAAGGGCGACAGGAAGCGCGCCTGCTATGGCAAGTGTGGACAGTAGCGCCCGTCGGATAGAATCCCGACGGGCGCGCTTTCGCACGTTTGTTTCAAGCGGATTTGCCCGCCCGCCTCTCTTTTTTAGGCGTTCCGTCATATATGCACATATGGTAGTACTTGTTTATAATAATGCTATAGCATTGTTATAAACAAGTGGGGATATTGGAGATACGTGTGGGTATGGGGTTGTGCGCTAAGGGCATTCATTCGGTATTTAATTTATTTGGTAGAATTAGGGCGTGCAATGGCAGATTGGTATCGACGAAGCTGGCCGCGGCGCGCTTGCCGGGCCGGTCTGCGTCGGGGCAGTCCTCTACCCCAAGGATTTTGATTGGCGGGAAGCCTTTTCCCTCATTACGAAAAAAGGGGAACCGAAGCTGCGCGACTCCAAGAAACTCTCCGCGCAGCAGCGGGGAATCCTCTACGAATACATCACTGCCTCCGCGCGCCTCCGCCACGCAAGTGCGCTCGTTTCTGCGGAATCGATTGATACCATCGGGATCGTGAACGCGACGCATGAAGCGGCAGCGCTCGCACTCTCCGGCCTTGCCGTTGTGCCGGAGCACGTGAAGGTGCTCCTCGACGCGGGGCTCCGCGTCCCCGGCAAATGGGATCAGGAATCGTTCATCCGCGGCGACGAAAATATCCCGGCGATTTCATTTGCCTCGATCATCGCAAAAGTGACGCGCGACCGGCACATGGAAGAGCTTGCCGAGTCGCACGCGTCGTACGGTTTTGAAGGCCACAAAGGCTACGGCACCCAGGCCCACATGCTGGCAATTCGTAAATTCGGCATGTTGCCTCTCATCCATCGGAAGACCTTCCTCACGGCCCTCTAGGCGGTTTTACCCTCGGAAAAGGCCGTTTCTTGCCCTATTTTCCCCTTTCTGGTATAGTCCTCGCCATGGTAGTCCGAATGCGCCGCAACCGGTCCCAGACCGCACAACGCCGAAGCCATCACGCGGTGGTTGCTTCCCGAGCGACGAAGTGCGAATGTGGCGCCTTGCGCCGTCCGCATCGGGCATGCGCACAGTGCGGCAAATACAATGGAAAGGTAGTCTTGGATGTCGCAGGTGCGGCGGCGCGCGAAGCGCGCCGCATGAAGCGCCGCGAAAAAGCGATCCGCGCATCAGGACACGACGTGAAGAAGGAAGAAGAGAAGGCTGCAAAGTAATTTCTCCACAGGTTGCGTTTTGTTGCGCGCGATAAGCGCGCTATACTTTTGGTATGCAGTTTTTGTTCTTTGCCGACACCGGGCAATGCAATTCACGATGACTATGGCGAATCGGCATCTCGCTCGGTCAGTCGTCCTCCAAGTGCTTTTCGAACGCGACGCTTCCAACGGCGTCATGTCGCATGACGACACGGTAAGTCGTCTCACGGATTACGCGCAGGAATTCGGCGCGCGCGATTCGGATATGCCGTTCATGAAGCAGTTGTTGCAGATGGCGGTTGCGAAGCAGAAAGAAATTGATACGGTGATTGTAAAAGCGGCGCCGGAGTGGCCGCTTGAAAAGATCGCCGCCATCGACAGGAGCATCCTTCGGCTCGGCCTCACGGAGCTCCTTTTTTCCGATAGGGCACAGGTGCCGGCCAAAGTCGCGATCAACGAAGCTATTGAGCTGGCCAAGAATTTCGGCTCCGCCTCTTCGGGACGTTTTGTGAACGGTGTTCTTGGTGCGGTCTATGTCGAATTGGGCGAGCCGGGGAAAAACGAAGGCGCGGCGCGCAAGGTTGGCCCCGGAGGGCAGGGGGTCGGCAAAATGCCTGTCCAGCATCTGGCGGGGGCAGTCGTGTATGCCAAACACGAGGGGGATGTGTATTTGGCCTTTGTCCACGACATCTTCGGCCACTGGACCATTTCCAAAGGAAAGATCGAGGACGGCGAAGACATCCGGGCAGGCGCGATACGCGAATTGAAAGAGGAAATGAATCTTGATATCAAGATCGTTGAAGAGCTCGGTGTTAACGAATACACAGCAAACGATCCCGATGTGAAGGGCGGCAAAAAGAGGAAGCGCGTCACGTACTTTCTCGCGGAATCCCCGTTTACCGACATCAAGCTCGGGCCGTCGGGCGGCCTGGATGACGCGCAGTGGTTCCCACTCTCGCAAGTCGGCTCTCTAAATTTTTACGACGACACGCTGAAGATCATCATCCCGGCAATCAATATTCTGGCGCAAAAAGGCCGAGTGTAGTAAGGTTCCGCCATGGACTTCAGTCCTTTTGAGGCAAAGATAGCGGTCGGGTTTAAGGTGAGCCGCGAGGTAGGGAGCGGCGCAAGGCCGCAGTCCCTTGGGGACGAGGCGGGGTCGCGAAAATTTTCAGCAGAAAATTATTCGTGACAAGCGATTGATGCTCATGTATGGAATTTTCAACTTTCGAACAAAAAATCGGTGTTATCTTTAAAGACAAGAGGCTGATTGAAACAGCATTTACCCATAGGTCCTACCTCAACGAAAACCGGCAGAGTGGTCGCGAGCACAACGAGCGCCTTGAATTTTTGGGCGACGCAGTTTTGGAATTGGTGGTTACTGAATTTTTGTACAAAAAGTATCCGGACAAGCCGGAAGGGGAATTGACCGCGCTGCGCGCCGCTCTCGTGAACACGATTTCGATCGCCGACGCTGCCACGAAACTCGGCATGAACGAATATCTGCTCCTTTCGCGCGGCGAGGCGAAAGACACCGGACGGGCGCGCGGGATCATCCTTGCGAACGCGTTTGAAGCGGTGATCGGCGCGATCTATCTCGACCAAGGGTACGGCGCGTCGTATTCCTTTATTGAAGCGCAGCTGTTCCATAAGACCGATGAAGTTGTCGAAAAGCGCCTTTGGCAGGACGCGAAAAGCAAGCTGCAGGAAATCGCACAGGAGCGCATGGCCGTCACGCCGACCTACGAACTTATGAACCAAACCGGCCCCGACCACGATAAGGTATTCGTGGTAGCAGCCTACTTAGGCCGCGAAAAAACGGCATTAGGCGAAGGCCGCTCAAAGCAGGAAGCAGAACAAGACGCCGCCCAAAAAGCGCTGGCTGCGAAGGGGTGGTAAAAGGTTGACCCGCTCTTCTTTTTTAGTGGTGCCATGCTAGGATGCCCACAGAGAAAACGGCCGGGGGGCCGAGAAGGAGTATCCTCACATGACGTTCGTGTGGTGCCTGCGCGGCTCATGCGCGATCCTGCTCACGAGTATCTCGTGGGCCTTTATCAAAATAGGGCTTCAGGGATTCGGCATCATTAAAGGCATTGAGCCGGAACCGTTGAATCCGACCGGGTTCGCAGCGCGCTATCCCTTTGGAATGATAGCGCTCGGACTCGGTATTTTGGGACTCGCGCTTCTTTGTATCACACCGCCGCGTCTCGCACCGATATGGAAGTGGAGATACTACGAATCTGCGGCTGCAATCGTATTTACCGGTGCACTTGGATTCGGCGCAGCTGCATTACTATATGACATGAATGCCCAAGTGGTACTCAGATAACTTTTCGTCCTTGTTTTTGCGCCCGCTACTCCCATCACCTGCGCGATTCCGCAGGTGTTTTGTTTTCCTAAGCCTTGCGCGCGATGCGGCGACCGATCTGTCGTACTTGCTTTGTACGACTTACAGGAACTTCTTCCAATGCATCAATCATCTGATTCACTTCGGTTCCTGGTGCGCCTACATCGACGCTTTCCTCCAATCCATCGCTTCTTCGTTTGAATATAATGCGCGCGTCTTTTTCTGCTTTTGGATCATAGAAAATATCGAAACCACGCAAATCTCCGATGCGACCTTGGATAAGTTGTAGTGTTGTGCCAATTTCATTTAGGCCATCTTTGATATGCACCATCGTCTGCGCATTATCATTGGGAAGTTTGAAGATTCGGAGCGCTTCCAACTGCTCAGGGCTTACATCAATGCCACGATCGGTATTCGCAAGAAGCACATGATTTTCGCGAAGCCACTTTTTAGTATATCGAAGGCGCGCCAGTTCGTGCAGATCGTCGTTGGTGTAGACATCGTTCTGCGTATTGAGAAATGCGGACATGGTGCTCGCATCCAGTTTGACGCGCACCGGATGTTTGCCTTCTATATATTTGTCA
>JBBUCP010000059.1:0-523 GCA_038057725.1 Patescibacteria group bacterium
CGGTGACGACGTTACGGACGATGTCCGCAACGATCGCCGCGAGGATGATGATGAGGACCGCGACGATGACCTGCGGCAAGTAGAGAAGAACCACTTGCTGCAAGAATGTCGTGACACGGACGAGACCAAGTACTTCAAGCGATGCGACGAGGAAGACCACGATGACAAACCACTTCACGAGGGCGCCAAGGAGGCGGCCTGCGTTAAGTGAAAAGCCTGCGTCTTTCACTGCTTCCGTCACGCCTGCGGACTTGAGCGCATCATCGATGCGCAACACGTCCACGACTTGCTCGATCACTCTCGCGAGAATCATGCCGATGATCCAACCGATGACGAAGATTATCGCCGCCGCGAGGATTGCCGGTACGAACTGTACGATCGTGAACCACACATCATTGAACGAGGCCTGCAGGACACTCGCCGATTGTGCAACTATCATATATGCCTAGGCAAAATAAAACGTTGATAAATATCCAAAAACGGATCGACCCGTTACCCCTTCATAATAACAGCGGGGGGGGGG
>JBBUCP010000059.1:533-3362 GCA_038057725.1 Patescibacteria group bacterium
CCCCCCCCCCCCCCCCGCAACTCCCCTATGTGGACAGTTTTTGTGTCTTAAATAAGGTTATTCTTGTTCAAAAGCAGCCGATGCGGGTAGTCCAAGGTGTCGCGGATCAGCTTGTCGTGGATCGTCTGGCGATAGCGGAATTCGGGAGTCGAGAAGACTGCATAGCGGATCTCGCGGCCGTACTTCGGCTCAAAGCTGCGCAGCACTTTTTCGAGCCTCTTTTCATTGACTGAATCGCCAACGAGGATGAGGTCGGCCGGCCGCTTCAAATCGCCAATGAAGACGCCCGAGAGTACGATCGCGTTCAAGCGCCCGGTACCGCGCAACGCCTTCTCGACGTCGTTAAACCGCTCTGGGGAAACTTCGTGGATAAACGCGGAAAGCGCGTTCGCGTACTTGAATTTCTCGTTGTATGAATACTGCGTCCCCGCTTTCCGCTCGCGCGCGTTTTTCCCCTTTCCTTCAAGTGCGCGCACCGCGCACATCATTTCAAGCGCGATTAGTTCCTTTTGGACGGCGACAGCCGAAAGTCCGCAGCGTTTTGCGATGTCGGCACGGAGGAACGTTTCTTTGTCGTGGAGGACAAGGAGGCGCAGGATCGCGGCGCGCGAAGGATCGATGAATTGAGTCAAAAAATCAGCTTTCTGCATATCCGTCATTCGGTGTCTGCCGATTGTAGCACTCACCTTTCAGCTCGCGAAAATTGTGGATTTCTGGACAATAGAAAAACGCCCCTGTCTTGGGGCGCTTTCTTTTTTTGGAAACGAAAATTACTTCAATGTAACCTTCGCACCAGCGGCCTCTAGCTTTGTCTTAAGCGCCTCTGCGTCCTCTTTCTTCATGTCTTCCTTGAGAACCTTCGGTGCCGAGTCGACGAAGCCTTTCGCTTCGGCGAGGCCCAGCGCGAGGGCTTCCTTCACAACCTTGATGACGGCGACCTTCTGTTCGCCTGCTGCCGTGAGCTCAACTGCAAACGAGGTCTTCTCGTCTGCTGCCGCTGCTGCAGGACCTGCCGCTGCAACCGCCGTCGCCGAGACTCCCCACTTCTCTTCGATTGCCTTCACGAGCGTGTTAAGCTCGAGAACGGTCATTTTCTCCACTGCTTCGATGATTTGATCGTTGTTCATACTTAAGTAGTATTGGTTATTAACGTTACTGCGTTTTCGTCTTCGCGACTTCGCTCATCGCGATCGCAAAACGTTGGATTGGGCTGTTGATCACGTTTGCGAACATGCCGCGGAGGCCCTGCATCGATGGGATGAGCGCGATGTCCTGCATGATCGCCTGCCCGACAAGCTTCCCGTCAAAGAGTCCTCCGACGAGGAAGAGCTTTGCCTCTTTCTTCGCGTTGAGGAATTTCTTCCCGTACTCGTGCATGAGGCGCGCTGGCGCCGTCACATCATCGCCGCCGCCGTAGGCCAGCGCGATTTCGCCATCCATCGGGACGTCGTCAGCCTTGTGTCCGAGCGCTTCGAGTGCGCGCTTGATGAGCGTCTTTTTCGCGACGGTGTATTTCACATCTGCCCCGCGAAGCTCGCGGCGCATCTGGGTCTCTTCCGTGATGTTCACACCCTTGAAGTGCACAAACACGGTCGTTGCCGCCGTTTTGAACGCGTCTTCAAGCTTCTTCACGACTTCTACTTTCTGCTGCTTTGTCTGTGCCATATCTAAAAGATGATGGCTAATAATTCAGGGCGCGTAGTTCGACCTCGGCGAGACTTACTTTTTTGCTCACTTTCTCTGGCCCTTAGGCGATACCATACCTTACTGCCGTATAAAAATCAAATCGGCGGTGTTTGTACTCCCGCCGATCGTCCTCATGCCTATTCGCTCGTGAGACGAGCCCTCGACTGCCTCAAAAAGTCCTTTTCCTTGTCGAGCGTTCGTCGCCATGTTCGCACCGGCACATTCATGAGTTGGCTGTTCCAACGTTGGTACCACCAGCCCTTGCTGTTGAAGTCGCGTTGCAGCGCTTCGTACTCCGCGATCTCCTCTTCCGCTTTAATAATGCGCTGCTCGATTTCGTGGATTCGTGCCTCGAAATCGAGCCTCGCGCGGCGAGCCTGTTCCGGCTGCATCGAGCCGATATCTGGAATCTCGCGATATATCGTGGTCGATGCTATTTCGATCTCGTTGATGCGCAGCTTGAGGCTCTCGATATCTTCCATGTGCGGCCTTCGCTTTCGGGGTTGGATGTCCGAGCGTTTAATACCATGAATTTGTTAGGTACGCAACGGTTACCAAATCTTCCACCAGGCAGTTTGAGCAGTCTTCCCCACCATCACCTGGAACGCCGCGCCCACTTGCCGCTCTTTTTCTTGCGCGATCGAGATTGTCGTCACGGCGTACGTAATACCGAAACTTAACGCGATGAAGAGCGTGAAGCCGAGTGTAAACCGAAAAAAAGAATTTGCGCCTCCCTGCCGCATATAGCGACAGTATACCGTACACCGAGCACGCTATTTCCTCACGACCGCCATCATGCAGCGGATGCAGGTCTTCTGCCCCTTGCGGGTCGAGACGTATTTGTTGCCGCAGACGCAAACAACGACGATACTGATGAGCGGCTTATACACATACTTGCCACGCTGCGAATGCGCTTTTTGTACTGCTTTTATTTGCGGTGTTGGGATGACTTTTTTCATATAGCGAGAACCGCCGGCAGAGCCGGAATCGGGAGCGCCGAGGCGCAAAGGAGTCGTTACCGAAAAACCCGAGATTTCTGGTTCGTTCGTATAGTATCTTAAAAATGGCTTCTCGTCAAATCGCTCATTTGTAAATTCTCTAGCGAAACGCAACGGCCTCTAGTAATGACTTCCTCGGAATCCG
>JBBUCP010000060.1:0-7675 GCA_038057725.1 Patescibacteria group bacterium
CCACCCCAGTGGTTCGCTATGGTGAAACCGACGCAGGCGCCGAAGAAAGCGACTATCTGGTACGCTGCCGCCCATGCCTGCAATGCATCCGCGGAGGCACCACTCACATATAAGGTAGCCCACCATGCGACAAGCGCCGCAAAGAATGCGAGCACGATCTGGGCGGAATAATTGTGTTTGATCAAATCGGCAAACTCACCCATATCGCAATTCTAACAGTACCGTAGCGGAAAATATGCCCTATCCACAGCTATCATTGCGCATGCGCAACAGTGTATTTTTTAAGGAAATAGGTCGGAGAAAAAGCGAGCTTGGCAGCGCGAAGATTGGGAATGCCAAGGTCCTGTTCGTAATTCATAAATTGGTAGCCCTTCTCGATCAGGATTTTTGCTGTCTCGTGCATGAGAAGCGCATAAATACCATGATACGCGGTATCGCCGCGTGCAAAAAGACAACTGCAGTTCCCTTTTTCCAGAAGGACAGTGAGGCTGATCGCGACCAGCGTTTCCCCGTATATGATCCCGACCGTTACGCACTTGAACGCAGATGCCGACTTGAGGAAACGCGAAAGCGCCGCCGATTCGTTTTGAATCGGCATTTTACTGCGGCGTTCCCACCTCTCGCACAGGTCGAATATTAATGCATCGGTCTGCCTGTCGGAAAGTTCCAACTGCACCGTGATGTGGCCGGAATGTCGGCGGCGATGCGCATTGAGCGTATTCCTGACCTTTTTCAGTGCCGGTTCCTTATAATCCACATACGATTCAATGGCATAGATATAATCAAAATGGTCACGATCTTCCTCGACAAGAAAGCGCTCGCGGTCCATCGTTGCAACGGCGATTTCCGGCACGAGTTTTAACCGCGCTTCGTGGCCTTGTGAGAGGGCGTATCCGAGAAGTGTGTCGGCGGTCTCGTTGGTATAGTCCGCCCCCAAAAACGTATAGAACGGCGTTCCTGACAAATAATCGGTGAAGCGGATCGCGAGATTGCCGTTGAGGTCGGTGATTGCCATTTCTTCTTTCACATCCCATGCCCACATGCTGGCAAATTCGAAATCCGAATACGGCGGATATTTCGCGGTTATCGCATCCACTTGGTCCTTATCGTCGAGCGCAAGCCTCTTAAATTTGGGAAATTCGCTTATCATGCCTGTTGTATCTGTGTTCGCCGCGGCGGGATTATTAACAGGGCGAGAATTGTATTGGTGACAAGCACATATACGGGATATGCGGCGATCGCGAGCGACCACTCGTCCACCGCCAAAATGTAGAAGACGCTCGCAACAAGCGCGATTCCCCACGCGAGCTTGTTCTCATGCCATGGGCGAAGATATGCTTTATATATCGTCGGTACGATGCCAAGAAAATCTATAACAATCGTGAAAACGAGGGCGAGAAGAGCGGATCCGGAAATCCACCAAGTCGCTGCGCCCGCGACGGCGCCGAGTACGCACACTTTTTGCAACATCGTGAGCCGGAAATCGCCTTCGCCGTATTTGAGAGATAAGACCGCAACGATGCTGAAACTGATGACAAAGCCGAGTGGCAGCCATAAGGTATCCCAGGCGCCGAGCGAATACGACGATGCAAAGATAAGCATATTCAGCCCAGCAAGAATCCACCATGTGACACGATCCGGTTTAGTCTCGCCCTTGAGAATCGCCCAAATATACGGAGGGTTCGCGGCAAAAGCGACGATGCCGGCGATGATTCCAATAATGGAGTGGTCGAGCATACTTATTTAGAATACTTACCCGCGTGCAAACGCGAGCGCCGCGTAGGCGCCGAGGAGCCAGAAGAGGCGGTAGCTACCAGCAAACAGGCTGGTGACCGGGGAATCAAACTGCCAGAGCACTCCCAAGACGGCGCTCTCTTGCCAAATGACCGCAAAAATGACGGCAAGCGCGACGCCGGCGATAAGTGACTGGATCGGCTGCCCCATGCCGCCGTCGACGTATTCAAGCCCCATGCGGCGCACGAGCAGATATGACAACGCAAGGATGGCTCCAAAGACCGCCGCCTGCATCATTCCCGAATCAAGTGCGGCGATATTGCCGATGAACGCGGTTGTACCAAGAAGCGAATGCAAGAGGAGCGCGACCGGCAGCGCGACGGCAAGTGCGGCCGCGCGCCCGATCCCGCTGCGCATCGTATCAAGCGCGACAACGACCGCTACTGCGCCAAGAAGAAAATAATCTAACGGCACTGCGGCAAAAATGCCGCTGATGGTTTCCATCCCGCTATTCTACCGCATCAAACGCCTTCTTGACGCAGCTTTTCAACAGCCTCTTTCGCGGCGCGCGAAAGTTTCTTTGGGAAGACGATGTCGATGCGCACCAAGAGGTCGCCGCGCGAGTTGCGGCCGTACGGAACTCCCCTCCCGCGGATGCGCAAAAATTCACCCTGCGTTATCCCCTGTGGGATATTGAGTCTCGTCTCGCCGTCGAGCGTCTGGATTTTGTATTCACCGCCAAGCAGGGCGTCGGTCAGCTTGATCGAGAGCGCAGTTACGAGATTCTTCTCCTCGCGCGTAAAAAGCTTGTCATTTTTGACATGGATTTTGACATACAAATCCCCTGCTGGCGCGCCGGGAAGCGCCTCGCCTCGTCCCGGCATGCGGATCATTTCGCCGTTCTCGATTCCGGCAGGAATGACGACATGTACTTCTTCCTGTTTCTTCAGCGCACCCTCGCCGCGGCATTCGGCGCAGGATTCCTTTGGAACGTCGCCGTGACCCTTGCAGGTCGGGCAGGTGCGGGTCGTCGCGACGGAACCGAAAAACGTGTTGCGCGCCTCGCGGATCTGTCCCTTCCCGTTGCAGGTGGCGCACGTCGCAGTTGATGTCCCCTTCTTCGCGCCGGTGCCACTGCATATATCGCACAGCGCGGTTTTCGTGATAAGAATGCGCCTCTCCGTGCCAAAAACGGCATCGCGGAAGAGTATCTCGATATCCATCGAGATGTCCCGGCCGCGGCGTGATCGCTTGCCGCTGCCTCCGAAAAAGTCACCAAAAATGTCGCCGAGATCGAATTCAGCACCTTGGCCTTGGAAGCCGTCAAAGCCCTGGAAATTTTTTGCAAAATCAGAGAAATCAAAACCGCCATGGCTCGCGCCGCCTTGTTGGCCGCCGGCGGTGTATGCGCCGTACTGGTCGTACTGTGCACGCTTATTGTTATCAGAAAGAACGGCGTATGCCTCGCTCGCTTCCTTGAACCTCGCCTCATCGCCGCCTTTTTTGTCGGGGTGATATTTATGCGCCAGCGTGCGGAACGCTTTCTTAATATCCTCTTCTGACGCTGATTTCGTAACCCCCAATATCTGGTAGTAGTCCTTCATGCAGCCATTATAGGCAAAATTGGGGAAAAAGCCAAAGTTTCGCGAAATCACAACAAATACTCACGGATCAACTTTTCGAAGCGCCATTGCTGGAGACGCGGCCACGCATGCATGCCGCTACAAAGCCAGATCGCACGGCAATAGGCGAGGTCGTCAAAATGCGTCGAGAGCGGCGGCGCTTTCACCTTGGCGTTCAGGACAGAGAGCGTTTTCAGATACGTCGCCCTTTGCTCCGGCGTAAATCGATACTGCGCGTAGAATTCGTGGTCACGCGTTTCCGGCGACCATTCGATCGACATCAGCGCGGACACGGCATCGTATCCCACCGGGCCGAAAAACGAGTCCTCAAGGTCGATGATGCCGCCTCTGTACGTATTCGCTGCATTGCAATCGCCATGCTGGAGAGCGCCGGGAAGTCTCTTCAACTGCTCGACCGCCTGCATGAAGCGACCTTCGACGGCCTCACGATACGCGGGAAGTTCGCTCGAGAGCTTCGTCACGTTGACTCCCGCCGCGAAATCCTGGACGTTCCATCCCGCTGCGCGCGATTTCAATTGCGCGCCGTGCAATTTCTTTATGACGTGCAGAAAGTCGTTGAAATTCGCATGGGAAATGCGCGAGTGCTCGTCGCAATCCTCCTGGAACGCTGCGCGGAACGACCTCGTGCCGAGCGACTTCTCTATAAAGTAGCCTCTGTGTCCGAGTTCGCCTTCCGAGATAATACCGGCGACAGGATACTGCGCCTCTTCCATCAGCCGATGCTGCAGAAGATCCCGTGCGATCGCGCTCTTCTCGCCGATGCGGAGATACGCGCCCTCTCCGCGGTATACTGCCGCGCCGCTGCGCTGTTCACCGAGAAGCTCAAAGCTGATGCCGTCTAGAAATAGTCGCTGCTCGAGCATTACTTCATTTTACGTCCGGAGGCGTTTGCGCACCACCATCTCCCGGGTTCTGCTGTTCGCCTGCTGTCGGCCCCTGCTTCGCCATCGCCTCGCCGATTGCGCTCATTGCCCTCGAAAGTGCGTCGGATGCAGATTTGACCGCGGATAGGTCAGAGCCGGCACGTGCCGCCTTCAGTGCGTCAATTTTCTCCTGCACGTTCTTTTTGATTGTCTCATCCACTTTGTCGCCATGTTCCTTGAGCGCCTTTTCAGCGGCATACGAAAGCTGATCCGCGGCATTCTGTGTCTCGATCAATTCTTTCTTTTGCTTGTCGGAATCAGCGTTTGCTTCCGCCTCGGCGCGCATCTTTTCGATTTCTGCATCAGAAAGGCCGCTCCGCTGTTCGATACGGATCGACTGCTCTTTGCCGCTGGTCTTGTCTTTCGCCTTCACGCTCAAGATGCCGTTTGCGTCGATGTCGAAGGTGACTTCAATCTGCGGCATGCCGCGTGGACTCGGCGGAATGCCGTCGAGGTTGAATTTTCCAAGCGATTTGTTGTCTCCTGCCATGGGTCTCTCTCCCTGGACGACATGGATCTCGACTGATGGCTGGTTGTCGGCTGCCGTCGAGAAGGTCTGCGATCTCGACGTCGGGATCGTCGTGTTGCGTTCGATGAGTTTTGTCGCGACTCCGCCCAGAGTTTCGATGCCCAGCGAGAGCGGGATGACATCGAGAAGAAGTACATCCTTCACGTCGCCTTGAAGGATGCCGCCCTGGATCGCTGCGCCAAGCGCTACGACCTCATCGGGATTCACCCCCATATGTGGCTTTCGATTGAAGAATTTCTCAACGGCAGCTTGCAAGGCGGGCATGCGCGTCTGTCCGCCGACAAGGATGACTTCGTTGATATCCGGCACCTTGAACGGAGACGCTTCTATTGCGCGCTTGGTGATATCCATCGCGCGTTGGACGAATTCGTCAGAAAGTTCCTCGAGCTTTGCGCGCGTCATTTTGAGGAGGAGGTGCCGCGGGCCGGAGGCGTCCGAGGTGATAAACGGAATGTTGATTTCCGTCTCAAGCGCACTCGAAAGCTCGATTTTCGCTTTTTCCGCCGCTTCGTCGAGACGCTGCCGTGCCAAGGCGTCAGTGCGAACGTCGATGCCGCTTTCTTTTTTGAATTCATCGGCGATCCACCCCATGATCTTCTGATCAAGGTCTTTGCCGCCGAGGTGCGCATCACCGTCTGTCGCGCGGACTTCGATCGAACCCTCTCCTTCGGCGCTCGTGGTGACTTCGAGGATCGATATGTCAAACGTACCGCCGCCAAAATCGAATACCGCGATTTTTTCGTTCTTCTTCTTGTTGAAGCCATACGCGAGCGCCGCTGCGGTCGGCTCGTTGATGATGCGCTTCACGTCAAGACCAGCAATTTTTCCCGCATCTTTCGTCGCAGCGCGCTGTGCGTCGTTGAAATATGCCGGCACCGTGATCACGGCTTCAGTAATGGTTTCGCCGAGCTTCGCTTCAGCATCCGCTTTCAATTTCTGCAAAATCATTGCGGAAATTTCTTCCGGCCGGTACCATTTGTCACCCATCTGTACTTCGATGCCACCGTTGGCGCTTTTGCGCATCTCAAATGGCACGGCTGCTTTATCTTTCTGCACATTCGGCTCATCAAACGTGTGGCCGATGAAGCGCTTGATCTGGAAAACCGTGTTTTTGGGGTTTGTGACCGCTTGCCGACGTGCCAAAAGGCCGACGACACGCTCGCCAGTTTTAGAAACGGCGACAATCGACGGCGTCGTGCGCGCGCCTTCGGCATTTTCGAAAATAACCGGCTCGCCACCCTTCACGACCGCGATTGCGGAATTTGTTGTACCCAAGTCAATACCAATGATTTTTGCCATAATGAGATAGTATATATCTTTTATTAATTTCGATGTCAAATTTATTTGAAGATCGCGACCTGTGCGGGTCGTAATACACGCTCCTTCGTCCGATAACCTCGCCTGAAGACCTTTGCGATCATGAGCGATTCACCCCCCTCTTCTTCTTTGATCGGTTCGTGGAGCGAAGGATCGAACATATCTCCCTCTTTTCCGAATATTTCAACGCCATGAGCTTTCAAAACGCCCTCGATCTGCGCTTTGATACTCTCAATTCCTGATCGCCAAGCTTTGTCGACAGAATTCCATGCCTCCCCCTGCATCGCCATGTCGAATCCATCGAGTGCCGGAATGAGTTCTTCCACCAAAATTTCCTTTCCGCGACCGCTTGCACGAGATACCGATTCAAGCGCCTCTTTTTTCGAATTCACCATGTCCGCCTTCGCGCGCTGCCAGCCATCAAGATATTCGTCCCGTTTCGCTTTCGCTTCTTTCAACTCGTCGCGCAGCTTCTGCATTTTCGCTTTCACGGCACCGACGGTCCCAAGCTCCTCTTCGGGTTCAAAGTCGAGATCTTCGTTTTCAGATGGAGGAGAAATCATACATGCTGGAGTATAGCAAATTGATACACATATAGCGAAAAGCAAAAGCGATGCGTAGTGCATCGCTTCTTGAGCCAACAAAAGACTCAATGCAATCTGGTGACTCGGACGAGTAGACCGACAGGACTCCATCCGACATACATCTGACCGAGGATCTTTCCCCATCCCACTTTGGATTCATGGCCCAATGCTGGCCCTAAAGCCAGGGCGGCGCCCACGCACATTGAGCATGCCATAAAAATAACTGGTAGCACCCAGTTTTCCTCGGAAGAGGGCTGCAAGAACCACAGTGGCAGTACGACCCACAATGCCAGCGCAGTGACACCGGCAAAAAACCATGTAAATGCGGCGAGTCTCTCACGAAAGCTGCCTGCAGGTTCAAGAGCAGCAAGGGGTATCGTGCGCATTTGATGTCTCCTTATGCAGAAGTTGCGGCCATGGATCATGCCCAATCCAATCGCAGTTTAGTTCCCTGTAGATATATTGTCAAAACTAGCGTTTGCTCCACTGCGGTGCGCGGCGGGCTGCCACGAGGCCGAACTTCTTGCGTTCCTTGGCGCGAGGATCGCGCTTCAAGAATCCTTTTACCTTGAGGTCCTTACGGTATGCAGCATCCATTTCTACGAGCGCGCGGGAGATGCCGTGGCGAACTGCGTCTGCCTGGGCCTTGTGGCCGCCACCCTTGACGAGGACGGTGACGGCATAGGTGCCGCCGACAGTCTTGAAGGGCGCATGGATCGTGTCGAGCATGATCGGGAGCGGAAAATAATCTGCGGCATCCTTGTTGTTGACCATGATGGAAGTCGACTTCGCGCTTGAAAGGCGGACACGCGCCGAAGCTGTCTTACGGCGGCCGACGGTCTCGATGTATTCTTTTGCGGTTGCCATATGGTTATTCAGAAATGGTGAGTCTTTTTTTATCTCTTAAAAAAAATTATATTAATTATTTTTATTTAATTATTTGTT
>JBBUCP010000061.1:0-2299 GCA_038057725.1 Patescibacteria group bacterium
CTATCGTCTCCGCCGACATGTGTAAATCCGTCCAGGTCCATGGTGGATGAAAGCCTT
Organism: Patescibacteria group bacterium; assembly: GCA_038057725.1. GTDB lineage: Bacteria > Patescibacteriota > Minisyncoccia > Phycocordibacterales > UBA2100 > UBA10103. The sequence continues at coordinate 58 of JBBUCP010000061.1, forward strand.
GTCGGCGACGGTAGGCGTCGAAGTACCGGCGCGTCGCAAGTTGCCAACGGACGCCGTTAGGACCTTGCCCCCAATCCTGGTACAGGTAGTCGAAGTCGTTGTGCGCACGGCGCGGACGAAGCGCATTCAGATAGTTCGGATTATTGAACGGCCGCCAGATCCAACGAAATGCTGTGTATTCGGCACTACGCATCTTCCCAGCCGGCGCAATGTAAATGCCGCGCAGGCAGACATCAAACGGCAACTTACCCATGTGGCGCTCGATCGCATGCATCTGCTCCTTTTGCAGTTCTGTCGGTCGCGGAAAGCTTAATTTCGTGACCTCTTTTCCGGTTTCAGGATCGACGGCGATTTGCTGGGAAGCCTCCTCACGGATCCTTTCGACTTCGTGATGCATCTCTTTTTGCCACTCTTTGCCCATATACCCGCGAATGATGATCTGAACCCATGCTTGCTCTTCGGAATTCATGGCGCTCAAAACTTCGAGGACGGACGAGTAGGGATCGACGGTATGTTCTTCCGGCTCCTCTTCATCGATCTCAAATTCATGGTACGTCTTGATCGGGTAGACGTCCGTCACGCCACCCTTTTGGTGGATGTTGTCATACACATAATCCGTGACAAAACAGTGGTGCTTGTGCGGGTCGTATTGAAATTTCGACGCGTAATCTTCCACTTCGACGATCTCGACTTCCGGATATTGGGAATACATCGCGGCTTCGAGGATGTTTTGGTACTGCTTACGGCACCAGATGAAAAAATGCAGCGAGCCGCCGAGCGATGCGATTTCGAGCGAAGCATACGGCCGAACACCGCCGTAGTAGCCGCGGTCGATGAACGTGGTCGTGCCGGCACGTATCCAGAACGAGGTGAGGACCTGCTCCATCGCGCGCGGGGATTTCAAAATTTCTGCCGGCATCTTTACCTCAAGGAGGACGGGATTCGTGCGCGTGTAAATGTAGTACGACTGCGCATACCAGAGCCACGCGCCTTCAAAGCCTTTGTAGCCTGCGACGACACCAACGACAGGAAGGGCAAACAATATCCAACTTCCGGCAAGCAGGAATATATCAGGAAACGTGGTCTCTGCGACGAAGACGAGCGAGATGTAGAGGGTGATGAGAAGAAGCGCGCGCGAGACGTACCATTCGCCGAGCACGTGCACCACTTTGTGCAAATTCAACCACCACGGAAAAATGCTTTCCTCCTTCGGCTGCAGGATACCGTGGACAGTTTCCGCGATCGAATCGAGCGCCGCGTCGAGTGCGCTTCCCTTTTCCTCTTCGGCCATTCGCGCATTATAGCGCAAATTCCGATACCCAAGATACCCACCAAACAAATCCCTGGTGGATTGTTTCTTGGTGCTTGGTTATTGCTTGCTAGCGAGCAAGCACATATTTCCCTTCGGTATCACGCTTAAATTCGCTGTGCTGCAAGTTGACGACGATCGTCGCGTCCTTAACGTAGCGCTCCCTTTTCACGCGTTCGATGATTTCGTCGCGGGTGAGCGCACCGTCGCGCTGAATCACGTTGCGGATGACTTCGCGGACAACGCCCGGAGCGTAGCCCCATTCTTTCAATGCATAGAGGCCGCGGCCGACGAGGACGAACCGGCCGTCTTTAATGAGCTCGTTGTGCGTCGTTGCCGGATGCGCAGGTTTTTTGAAAAGGTTATGGATGCCTTTGGCGACTTCAGTAAAGTGCATCGGGCTGCCATGACGCTTCAGCGTAAGGTACGCGAAATCGCGAGTGTTCTTGATGCGTACGTGCGGACTCTCCGTGCGGCCCCATTCGCCCAAGGGGTTCCTACCAAGGCGTTTTGAGAGTCCGAGCCAGCGGAGCAGCGTTTCGCGTTCGTGGTTCTTCACGCCGCTCTCTTTGAGATATTTCGAAAACTCATCGAGGAATTCTTCTTCCGGCAGAAGCGCCATCGGCTCTATCGACTCGTACAATTTCAGGAGTGCGCTTTCGACTGCCTGCGCAAGCGTCTGGTCCACGTGCCAACGGCGCTGGAAATCCGCGTCTTCGCGGCGATCGCCGAAATGATGGCCAACATTGAGAAGAAAAAGGATGTGGTTGCGTTCCTGGTCGTTCTTCGGGATTTCCGCGAGGATGGTTACTTCGGAAAGGATGCCTCCGTACGCCTCAATAGCCTTTTTCAGCTCTTCAAGCGTCTTCGCGTGGCTTGCGTAGGCGCTGGAATCGCGCAGGGATGCGATGCCGCTCGACTCGATCTGGCGGA
>JBBUCP010000062.1:0-3772 GCA_038057725.1 Patescibacteria group bacterium
AATGGCGGGCGAAGCCGAGGACGGCGAGATTAATTGCCTCCGTAAGCCCGCTCGTAAAGACGACTTCACGCGATTTCGCACCGAGTTCGAGTGCGACCTTATCGCGCGCATCTTCAAGCACTTCTTTTGCCTTAACAGCCTCCGTATGTATCCCGCCCGAATTCCCGATCAATCCTTCCACCTCGCGCATTGCCGAAATCGCCTCCTTTAAAGGAAGCGTCGAAGACGCGTAATCCAAATAGATTCGTTTGGTTTCCCACCACATTTCGGCATCCTAGCATGGTCTGTGATTGTGTTGTATACTGCCGCCACCAAGCCCTATGGCCTTCCCCACATTCTATGAAAACTTCTTCCTCACCAATCGAACGTCCGCCTATCGTTGCCGTCCTTGGTCACGTTGACCACGGGAAATCCACGCTCCTCGACTACATCCGCAAGGCAAACACCGTCGCAAAAGAAGCTGGCGGAATTACGCAGCACGTCGCCGCGTACGAGGTAGAACATGAGCGCGAAGGCAAGCTCAAGAAAATTACGTTTATCGACACGCCGGGCCATGCCGCATTTCAAGCGATTCGCGCGCGCGGCGCGAAGATCGCCGATATCGCCATCCTCGTCGTCGCTGCAGACGACGGAGTGAAAGCGCAGACGCTTGAAGCGCTGGAGAGCATCAAGGCATCGAATACTTCTTTCGTCGTTGCGATCAATAAGATCGATAAGCCGAACGCGGACCTGTCGCGCACGCAGGCATCACTTCTCGAACATCACATTTATCTCGAAAAACTCGGCGGCGACATTCCGTGGACGGCAATTTCAGCAAAAACCGGTGAAGGCGTTGATACGCTTCTCGACCTCGTGCTCCTTGTCGCCGAACTCGCGGATTTGAAAGCCGAGACCGATGCGCGCGCCGAAGGCTACATCGTCGAAGCGCATCGTGATGAAAAGCGCGGCATCGCGGCGACGCTCATCATCAAGAACGGCACGCTCAAAAGCGGCATGTCGGTCCTTGCCGGCCGCTCCATTGCGCCGGTCCGCATCATGGAAAATCATCTCGGGAAAAATGTGAAAGATGCCACGTTCTCAACGCCGGTGACGCTCTACGGATTCGACGAACTGCCGGAAGTCGGCTCGGAATTTGTTTCGTATAAAAATAAGCACGATGCTGAATTGGATCGCCCCGCATTCGTGAGGAATATGGTGAATTCCGTCGTCGAAGACTCCTCCGGCCGATTTTATCTACCTGTCATCATCCGCGCGGATGTCACGGGCTCACTCGAAGGCATCATGCATGAGCTCGCAAAAATCGGCGACGACTACATGGGCGTGCGTGTCGTGCTTTCCGGTGTTGGCGCGATTTCGGAAAACGACGTAAAAGCTTCGGTGGCGAGCGGCACGCCTGCCACCATCATCGGATTTGATGTGCCGGTGGATTCTCTTGCCCGCGAAAGCGCGCGCCAGCATGACGTCCACATCGAGACCTTTAATATCATCTACAAATTGGCGGAACGCATCGAAGAGCTGATGAAAGAAGCCGCGCCGAAGCGCCAAGTGGAAGAGAAAATCGGCCGTGTAAAAATCCTCGCACAATTCTCCTCGCGCCGCACGACGCACGTGGTGGGCGGCTCTGTCTTGGACGGCCGCATGGAAAAAGGCGCGCAGGTGCGTATCATGCGCCGACAGGAGCCAATGGGTCTCGGGAAAATCACCGGATTGCAATCCAACAAGCAGAAAGTCGACCGCGTCGAAGAAGGCGAATTCGGTGCTGAAATCACGAGCGAGGTTGAAGTGCTCCAAGGTGATGTGCTTGAATGCTTCCGCACGCAAACAATATGAGCTACTACACCGCGCCATCCCGCCGCCAGGTCAAAGTCGCCGAAGAACTCGCGCACCACGCGGCGCATTTCCTTGCGCGAAGCATGAAAGCTGGCGGATTCTTGGTCACGGTGACCCGAGCAAACATCGCACCGAATCTAAAAAGCATCGATATTTTTGTATCTATCTTGCCGAAGAGCCGCGAGGGGGAAGCGCTGAAGGAATTAAAGCGCCTCCGTACTGATCTCCACGACTACCTGAAAGCAAAGACCGTGCTCCGTGACGTCCCCACCGTCGATTTCACCATCGACTTTGGCGAAGAAAACCGACAGAGGATCGATGAATTAACTCGAAAATAGTGCTATATTTGCGCCACGGCCTGGTGGTGAAGTTAGTCAACACAGAAGTTTGCAAAACTTCCATGCGCCGGTGCAAATCCGGCCCAGGCCTCAAAATTGCCTCCACAGGTACCAATTGACTAATTGCGTTCCCCATTGCAGGATTCCCTCTATGCAGAAAATAACCAAATGCATTATCCCTGTCGCCGGCATGGGCACCCGCTTTTTGCCTGCCACGAAGGCAATGCCGAAGGAGATGCTCCCCGTCATCGACAAGCCCGTCATCCAATTCCTCGCGGAAGAAGCCGCTGCTTCCGGCATTACCGACATCACCTTCGTGACTGGCCGCTCGAAGCGCGCTATTGAAGACCACTTCGATGCCGCACCGGAATTGGAGGCTGCGCTCGCTGCAGGCGGCAAGGAAAAATCATTGAAATTGGTGCGTGACATTTCGAAGATCGCGCGCTTCAGTTATGTTCGCCAGAACGCGCCTAAGGGCGATGGCGACGCTATTTTGCACGCTGCGCATCTCATCGACCCCCATGAATCAGTTGCCGTCATGTTTGGCGACGACATTTCCGCCGGTGACGTCCCTGCCTTAAAGCAACTTATTGATGTGTATGAAAAATACGGCGAGACGGTCATTGCCCTCACTCGCGTGCCCGAAGACCAGGTAAGCGCATACGGCGTCGTCGGCGTAGAGCCTGTCGAAGGTAATGTTTTCAAAATCACGCAGTTCGTTGAGAAGCCGAAAAAAGAAGATGCTCCGTCGAATTTGATTGCGCCCGGCAAATACATCATTACGCCCGCTGTCATCGAAGAATTAAAGCGACAACAGGCTGCTGGCGTCGAAGGCGAGCTACGGCTTGCGAACGCATTGCAGGAAATCGTAAAGACGCGTCCTGTCTATGGCGTCGAAATCGTCGGCACACGATACGACTGTGGCTCAAAAATTGGCTACATCAAAGCAACCGTGGACTTTGCGCTCAAACACCCGGAGGTCAACGGTGAATTCAAAGAGTACTTACGCGAAGTCGCGAAGACGCTTTAAAGCGTGCTATAAAGTGAGCACGCCGGAGTGGTGGAATGGTATACACGCAGCGCTTAAAACGCTGTGAGCTTCATCGCTCATGAGGGTTCGATCCCCTCCTCCGGCATAAAATATTCTTTTCCGCCCAGTAGGGATCGAACCTACGACATTCTCCTTAAGAGGGAGCTACTCTACCAGCTGAGTTATGGGCGGTAACGAGGAGCAATGAGGACGCTTGCGTACTCACTCTCCGAGTGCCCCGTCCATACGGATTTCGTGTATGGGCGGATTGGAAAAATATAGCATGAAAAAAGGCTTTGTCATGTTATATTCGTCGTATTGGGCAGGTGGTGAAATGGTAGACACACTAGGTTTAGGACCTAGCGCCGAAAGGCATGAGAGTTCAAGTCTCTCCCTGCCCACCAAAAAGGAACTCAAAGGTTTTTTCGGTGGATACAAGCGGACGGCGCAAAGCGCCGACCAAGGATTTTTTGGCGGGATTGCAAGGGAATTCAGAATTTCTGGCGCGCTTGCGCGCACTGTTTTTTCGCCAAGAAGCAGGTGCGAGCCAAAGATTTCTTTGGCACAGACCTTT
>JBBUCP010000063.1:0-2933 GCA_038057725.1 Patescibacteria group bacterium
TGGTATAGCAGACAAGACAGGGCGATTTCAAAGCATCGGTTTCGTGTTATCCGAGGCGTGGTTATGCTTCAGGCGCTCCACGTCGTCGAGCAATTTGCGTAAATCAGATTGGATCTCCTCCAGCGTCGCACGCTGCTCCGTCTTTCGCCGCTCTTCCGCAACTTCTTCGGTTTCCTCCTCCTCCGACATTTCTTCCACGTCTTCCTGAAGCTCGTCGATATCCTCGCTGATGTCTTCCACGTCTTCCTGGATTTCATCAATATCTTCCTGCACTTCGGCGATGTCCTCCTGCTGGTAGTTGATCGTCATCTGGATGAAAATCGCGAGGTAGATCGCTTCCAAGGAGACGATGGTCGTCAATATAAGGAGCATGCGGTCGAGGGAAATGTAACCGGAAAACGCCGCAAAAAAACTTATTGCGAAAAGGATGGTGTGGATGATGACGGACCGCGGCGAGCCGACAGCGCGCGTGATTGCAAGTGCTTTTTTCTCGAGGTCTTTGGGGTCACGCATGTTCGCAGTATACTACGCACATGCAGTATGTAGGCGCATACGTTGTCCGTGGCGGGGAAGGCGCGCTCGAATCGCTCGTCGATAAGCTTGAAAAAGACAAAATCACGAAACGCGGCTCCCCCGACCTTTTCGCGCGCGTTTATCGCAAATTCGGGGTCGACGAGGCCGAGGAACTGCGCGCCCGCGCCCGTTCAAAACCGATAGCCGACGGGCAGCGTGTCTTTGCGCTCTTTATCCCGTCCATGACGACCGAAGCGCAAAATGCGCTCTTGAAAACGCTCGAAGAGCCTGCGGCAAACGCGGTTTTTTTCCTTGTCGTCCCATCGCCGGAAATGCTCCTTGCAACCGTCCGCTCGCGTGTCCAAACGCTCGTGGTTCCAGAGGACATGTCAAGGCGTCACGTTGACACCATTGACGCTGATGATTTTCTCGCCGCTTCCGCGGAAAAGCGTCTCACGATGCTGAAGCCACTGTATGACCATGACGAAGACGAGGGTCGCGACATTGGCAGTGTGATCGCATTCCTCCAGTCGCTTGAGCGGCGTTTTGCCCGCCTGCCGGAATTCGGCGGGCAGGCAAAAGAGAAGCCGTCTCCAGCGACGAGCGCCGGCATTCACGCCATCTACCGCGCGCGTAAGTATGTTACCGACAAGGGGTCTTTGTTGAAGGCGCTACTTGAACAGGTCGCCTTGCTTGCGCCGAAATTATGATAGTATTTTCCCACCAGTAACTAACTGACTAGTAACTAGTAACCAGCTCATGGCCTACGATTTTAAACCACTCGATACGAAATTAGCTGGCGCCAAAGAATGGCTCTCGCGCGAATACCAGGGGCTGCGCACCGGGCGCGCGACGCCGGCCATTCTCGATAGCATTTCCGTCCAGGCGTATGGCTCGATGATGCCGCTCAAGCAAGTCGCGACGATCGGCATCGAAGACGCACGGTCGCTTCGTGTGCAGGCATTCGACCCTTCGATCATCAAAGACATCGAGCGCGCGATTACTGCGGCTGATCTCGGCGTTGGCACGGGCTCGGATAGCGCCGGCGTCCGCGTCTCGTTTCCGGAACTCACTTCGGAGCGCCGCGAACAACTCATTAAATTGGCGAAAGGGAAATTGGAAGACGCACGCACGACGGTCCGCGGCGCACGCGACGAATGCTGGAAGGACATCCAGGAGCAGGAAAAAGAAGGCACACTCACCGAAGACGACAAATTCCGTCTTAAGGATGAGATGCAGAAGAAGGTGGACGGGATGAACGGGGAGCTTGAACAACTTTTCGAGAGAAAGGAAAGTGAAATGAAAAGTTAATTTGCAATTTGCAAGCTCCAATTTGCAAAGAAATTTCAATGCTACAATTACCAAACGCACTCAATTGGTGCTTGTGATTTGCGATTTTGTTTGCAAATTGCAAATTGATATTTGCAAATTATGACTATATTGCTCGTCCTCGGCATCCTCGTTTTTCTCATCGTCGTCCATGAATTGGGGCACTTCCTTGCTGCCAAGATGTTCAAAGTGAAAGTGGATGAATTCGGCATCGGCTATCCGCCGCGTGCGTTTACCTTTGGCACCTGGGGCGGCACGGAATACACGATCAACTGGTTGCCGTTTGGTGGATTCGTGCGGCTCTTTGGCGAGCACGGCGAGACGCACCAGAAGGGAAGCTTTGCCGCATCACCAAAATACGCGCAGGCGATCATCCTCGTCGCGGGTGTCACAATGAACGCGCTTGCGGCGTGGTTCTTTTTTGCGGGAGCGTTGCACAGCGGCATTCCGCGCGTCGTTCCGGAAGGAAAGGCGATCGGGCCGGAAGTGCAGCTGTTTGTAAATACGGTTGTCGATGGCTCTCCCGCGGCGGTCGCGGGCTTGAAGGCGGGCGATGAGATCATCAACATCGAGGACGCAGCCACGAAACAACCGGCGGAGTTACGCCCGTCAAAGATCGTCGCCTTCGTCGGCGCACGCGGCGGGAAGCCGATCGAAGTCACCTACAAGCGCTCGGAAGCGGTAGAAACAGTCACGGTGACTCCCGCGCACGCGGTCGTGGAAAAAAGCGCGAACCGCCCGGCGATCGGGCTCGGCATGGCGCTCGTCACGGATCAATCGCTCTCGTGGAGTGCGGCCTTAAAAGAGGCGGGGCCGTCCACGTATGTGGCGCTGCAAGACACGGTACTCGGTTTATGGACGCTGGTGCGCGATGCCGCGGCAGGCGCACCGAATTTGGAAAATATCGTGGGGCCTGTCGGCTTAGTAGATTTCGTCGGCAACGCCTCGCGGCACGGCTTGGGGCACGTCCTCGCGCTCGCCGGATTCATTTCCATCAATCTTGCGGTTATTAATCTCGTGCCGATTCCCGCACTCGACGGTGGGCGTTTGTTCCTTCTCGGCATCGAAACCATCATCCGCCGCCCGCCGCA
>JBBUCP010000064.1:0-6930 GCA_038057725.1 Patescibacteria group bacterium
CATCGAGGAGTGTAGCGCCACGCTCCGAGCGTAGAGCGTCTAGCGTAGAGCGTCTAGAAAAAATGCGTCCCTGTCGCATGTGTCTATTGTATCCCGCCCTTTCAAACGAACGAACCAACGAAAGTGCGTAGCTGACGCGTAATGACACCTTGTGCCTACGAGCGTTGACCAGAAAGGGCGGGATTGTAGCGTGAAAAAGTTCGCGCCGAGGTTCATCACCCCGGCGCTTTTTACTGGTCAAACATGTTCACCGCGCTATCTGCACCGCTTTCTGCAAGACCTTCTTAGCTGTCGCGAAGTCCGTATTCTGCCAGAACTCTTCGTAATTACCGCGAAAGCCGTAGAAGAGATACGCGACCCGCATATGCGTTCTCGCACCTGCGCGCGCATATACGAAATCTTGCTGGGTCCCCGAGAAAAGCGACGCTGCTTTCTCAAGCGCCCCTTGCAGTGACCATCTTGTTGCGAACATTGATGTCGGCCTGCACTCCCGCCACCAGGCGAACGCACGATATTGATTGGTGTACGACTCTTCCGAATCGAGAAGTTCGTCCATCGCACGCAGAAGGACATTTGAATCGATCACGGCCATGCTCCCTTGTTAAGTTGCACTGCAAGGTACCCTACCCGAATCCCGCATTTTCCACAACCAGTGGGTCACAGATACTTTTCTGCTGAAAAGTTCCGCGACCCCGCCTCGCGCCAGCGCTCCGGCCTTGCGACGGGGCCCCAACCCCGTCTCACTTTTCGGCTGAAATGACCCTCTGGGCTTAAAAATCAACCGTACCGCCGCCGTAATTCCTTGTATATTTCCGAATCGTTCCGCTTGCCGACGGCCACTACCTCGATGAGCAGTGCGCGTATTTCATACGCGATGCGGTATTCGCCGATGTCCGCGCGCCGCAGTGGTTTCAAGTTTTTGAGAAATTGCGTGTCTGACGCATATGGATCGTCGCCGAGTTTCGTAATGCGGTCGATTATTTGCCGTTCGTGCTTCGGCGGGAGCCTGCGCATAAACTTGCGGGCAAGTTTTGAAATGCTAATTTCGCGCATGGAGGACTGAATTAATATATTCGCGTGTTTTCTTTACGCCAAGCATACCCCCTTTTCTGCCGCGTCGTGCTTGTTCCCCCCACCACGCATCGTCAAGCGCAACGAGACGCTGGTACTCGTCGTATTCATGCTTCGAGAGTAAGACCGCGACCGTGCGGCCGTGCTTCTGGATTACAACCGGCGCGCGCTGCGCAGTATCAAGCATCTCGCCAAAGCGGTTCTTTGCAGAGGCGGCGGGAATAATGGTATGTGTGTTTTGGCTCATGTGGCCATAATAGCCATAATGGCTTTTTTGTCAAGAGTTCTTGCTATTGCTCCACGTTCCCTCTCGCGGCGTAGCATCTGTCTATTGTAGCGTGAAAAAATCTCCGCTGACGGCTAAGAAGTTAAAAAACGACGCCGCCAGAAAACCTCCTCGAGGTTGCGCTCCGGGCCGCTAGGCCAAGTCTTACAACCTCGCTGAGCTTTTCCGGCGTCGTTTGACGTTTTTCAAACTTCAAAGCCGACTCACTTGCTTGCCGGTAGGATGCTACCATGGTGACATGACGCGAGAGGAACTGGCACAAAAGATCCGCTGGTCGCTTTTTATCTGGTTGGTGAGCATTATCAATCCGCTCATGACCGTTCCTCAACTCTGGACAGTTTGGAGTACTCGGGAAACGGCAGGGCTTTCGTTCGGATTTCTTGGCATTCTCCTCTTTGTGCAGGCAGGGTTTTCGGCACACGGATTCTTTTTGCGTGACAAATTCATCATGGGAAGCAACGGTCTTGCTGCTACCATGACCCTCCTCACCATGCTTTCCGCAACGTATTTCCGCTATTTCGCGTAAGAGTGCTAACTGAAGGTAGCGAGACGGCGGCTTTCGTTTTCAAAACCGTCAAACGACGGCGGGAATGTGTTTGAAGGGGTCTGCGCAGGAGCGTCGGCGACGAGCCCGAGCGCTGGGCCAGCAGGCCCAGATAGCGACCCCTGAGAATACTTCCCGGCGGCGTCCGGTTTTGAAAACGAAAGCCACTGCGAGCAGAAAGCTATATGTTATCCGAAAGTTGGTAGATCGGCGAGATCATCGCCACCGCAAAGAAGCCGACCGCGCCGCCGATCGCGAGCATGAGGAACGGCTCGATGATGGTCGACATGTCCTTCGTCTTTCGGTCCACCTCGTCTTCGTAAAAGACCGCCAATTTTTTCATCATCTCCGTCAGCTGCCCCGTCTCTTCTCCCACGGAAATCATCTCCCCCACAAATGCTGGGTACAAGTGCTCTGCCCGCACGAACGCGCTTGAGAGCGGCTCGCCTTTCTGCACGTTCTCCTTGGCCGCAAGCACCACCGTTTTGAAATAGCTGTTTTGCACGACATCCGCCGTAATCTCGAGCGACGTCACGACGTCGACGCCGGAAGAGAGCAGGGACGCGAGCGTCCGCGCCGTACGTGCCGCATTCACCTCTTTCACAATACTGCCGATAAGCGGCATGTGGAGAAGCACGAAATCCATGACGCGCTTCCCCGCTTCCGTCTTCAGCGCTGCGTAGAGCGATCCGAACACAACGATGACGAGCGCGAGCGCCATGATTGTGTATTGCACCAGAAAATCCGAGACCGTGATGATCGCGCGCGTTGAAGCCGGCAGCTCCGCACCCATCTCCTTGAATGTTTGGGAGAGCGTCGGGACGACGTTGATCATCATGAAAACGCCGATGCCGATGATCGCGATCACGATGATAACGGGATAGAGCATGGCACCGCGAATCTTTTTCTTCAGGGTATACATCCGCTCCATCTGGTCGGAGACGACGATGAGCGACTGCGGCATCTGGCCGCCTTCCTCGCCCGCGCGCACCATGGCGGAAAAGAGCTTCGGAAATACTTTCGGAAATTTCTCAAGCGCACTATGCAGGGTCTCGCCGCGGCGCACGGCACCCGAGAGCTCCGCGACGACGCCCCGCAGCTTTGCGTTCTTCGTCTCCCTCTCGATGACGGCAAGCGCCCGCGCCAAGGAGAGTCCGGCGGAGAGCATTGCGCCCAGGTTGCGTGCAAAGAGGATCTTCTCGTATTCCGGGACCGACGAGAATTTCGAATTCCAAAAGCTAAGACTCCACCACCTATTCGACCGGTCCTCGGTAAGGGCGAGGATGCGCCCGCCCTCGCGCCGCACTATCTCGTACAATTCAAATCGGTCACGCGCCTGCGCGGTGCCTTTGTATACTTCCCCATCGCTCTTTTCAGCGGTATACGAAAACTTTGCCACGCGTACAGTATATAGTATGGAATATCGGATATGGAGAGAAATACAAGTGGGAACTTGACTTTGATTTTAGAAAAGAGAGACTGTGCGTAGAAGCAAGCAAGGAGAACAGCCATGATTCCGGAAATACTGGACAATCCGAACGTCGGGAATCTTCTGCGGGGAGCCAGCATAATCCTCTCGGTCGAGCCTGAGGCGCAATTACCGGAAGCGCTGGTGCGGTCAAAAAACGCTGAGGGGAGAAGCGAGGACGATCTTGATGAAGCGATTAGGCTCATCGCGAAAGTCAGTCAGGAGCTTGAATTAAACGGAGAAAAGGAGCTAGATCGCGAACAGGCTCGTAAAGCCTTGAATCACATCCTGGCAGATCCGCCCTTTAATCGAATCTCAGACAAGCATGATGTGATATAGCGCCAAAGCGCCCCGACCTTCAGGCCGGGGCGTCTCGTTTTGATTGAAGTCTCTGTGCTCGCGCCTAGCTATTCCCGCTCCTTGCGTGTCATCACTCCGTGATGACACGCAACACCTCCTCAATAGTAGTCACACCTTGCGACGCCTTGAAAATCCCATCCTCGATCATCGAGAGCATGCCTTCGCTTTTCGCCTGCTTTTCAATTTCATCGGCCGTCGCGTTCTTCATCACCATCTCTTTTATCGTCGAGGTTACGGGCATGATCTCGTAAATCCCCATGCGCCCGGCATAGCCCTCGGGACATTCCGCGCTCTCCACCGGCTTATAAAACGGCACGTTTTTCCAGGTCGCGGCTGGAGCGACGATCTTCTCTTCCTTCAGTGCCTTTAAGACATTGCCCGCATCAAGCGCCTTTTCGAGCGACGTTTGTTCGTCGCGCGAGAGTTCGTATTTCTCTTTCTCGCTGCAGAGCTTGCGCGTGAGGCGCTGGCCGATGACGACCCGGATCGTGGAAACGAGGAGGAAGGGCTCGATGCCCATGTCGAGAAGGCGCGGGATCGCGCCCGCCGCGGAATTCGTGTGCAAGGTCGAGAGGACGAGATGTCCGGTCAAGGCGGCATTGATCGCGAGCGACGCGGTTTCCTTGTCGCGGATTTCCCCGACCATGATGATGTCGGGGTCCTGGCGCACGAGGCTGCGCAAGCCGTTGGCAAACGTGAATCCAATTTCCGGCCGCACCTGCGTCTGGTTCACGCGCTTCATCTGATATTCGATCGGGTCTTCGACGGTCGAGATGTTTACGTCCGGCGTATTCAATAAATCGAGGAGCGTGTAGAGCGTCGTCGATTTTCCGGCGCCGGTCGGACCGGTCGTCAAAATCAAACCCGTCGTCTGTTTCATCGCCTCGTGCATTTTTTCCAAGCCCGCGCCGTGGAAGCCCAAGGCTTCCAGCGTGAAGCCGGAAATGTTATCGCGCAAGAGGCGCATCACGATTTTCTCTCCAAAGTATGTGGGCAGTATCGAAACGCGGAATGAAATTTTTTCGCCGCCCGATTCGACGCCGAATCTCCCGTCCTGCGGCAGCCGTTTTTCGTCGAGCTTCATGTTGCCCAAGACTTTGATGCGCGCGGTGATGGCCGGCGCGGCATGTTTCGGCAATTCCATCGCGTCGTGCAAAATGCCGTCGATGCGGTAGCGGATGAGGAGCGCTTCTTCCAAAGGTTCGATATGGATGTCGGACGCGTTCTGCGCATTCGCGTGCCGCAAAAGCGTGTCCACGATGCGGACCGCGCTCACGCCCTCCGCGATCTGGCGCAAATCTACTTCGCTCCCGCTCGCCTGCAGTGCTTCTGTTTCTTTTCGGATGACGTCGCCCAAGTTGTCTTTCAAGTTGCGCTGGTATTGCTTCAAGGCCATCTTCACCGACGCCGCATCGGTGAGCCGCGGCAAAATCTTCAAATGCGTTTTCTTTTTTATGAAATCGATCGCCGCGAGGTCGTCAGTGTCGAGCATCGCGACTTCGAGTTCCTCGCCCTTATGGTTGTACGCGATGATCGAGTTGTGCCGCGCTACGGGCTCCGGAATGAGGGAAAGAGTTTCAAACGGGATTTGCTGCCCCGCGAGCGAGACAAACGGAATGCCAAGAATGTACGCATACGTGCGGCGCAGTTCGTCCTCGCCGATTTTATTTTCCGCGATCAAGATATCGCCGATCGGTTTCCCCCGCTCTTTCGCCTCGTGCTCCGCGGAGTCGAAATCCTTGTTCGACACGAGCCCCGCATCGGCGAGGAATGATTTTAAATGAGTATCACTGATGTACATAGTGTTTCCCTACACATACCGTACAAAAAGTATACCATCCGTTAATCCAACGAATACCGTTTCCAGATTTTGCGGATGATCCAGAGGACGAGAAGGATGAAGAAAATATAGAACGCGTAGACATTGCCGAAAATAAAGGAGCCTGTCTTGTACGCATACATCTTCACCATATCCCAAATGCCCATCACACCTTTCTTTGGATCCTTCACGAAGTCCGCGTTCGTTGTCGATGCGAATCCATCCACATTACTCGTTCCCGCGACCTTCCCGTCGAAAAATTCTTTGCCCTTTTCTCTCCACCCTTCGGTCGTTTCAAAGACGTTTTCGCCGATGGGATCCGCGATATCTTTTGCCTGCGTGACGAGGCCACTCACGGAGGTCGTTGCCGCGACGGCTACCGCCGGCGCGGTTGACTGCGTAACCTCCTTCTTCAAAGGATCCGTCCCGTTCTTCACTTCAGAGGCATCGGAAGCGCCATCATTGTCATCGTCCGGATCACTCGCGTCGGCGATGCCGTCGCGATCGTTGTCCGGATCAACGACAAGCGTTTCCTTCGCCTTCACTTCTTCCGACACATTTAAATCTTGCGACGCCCCCGAGACCGCGCGCGTGACTTTTGCGGAAACGAGGTGCGTCCCTTTCTCCGGCGCCCAGGAAACGGCGACTACGACTCCCCCCACTCTTGCGGGAAGCGTGAAGTCGGATGTCCCGATGCTTTTTCCATTGGAGTAGAAAGTAATCGTGCCGCTCACGCTCTCGGCATTTTGTTTGGTGATGACCGTCGAAGCCTGCACGCTCACGCCTTCCGTTACATGACTCGACGAAAGCCACAGCGGATTCGAGACAAACGACACCGCCTGCGCGTTTGCAAAACACGCCGCGCAAAATACGACGCCAAACGAAAGTCCAAAAAGGCATAACCCCTTCACCCATTGCATCTCTCTATTGTATCTGAAAAAGAAGCGGGGACATCGTAATGTCCCCTGGTAGTCACTTCAACATCGAAGTAATGTTAACTCTGTCGCGCAGATTTCTGCGATTGATAAGCATGATGTCATAGCCGTCCTTGTGATAGTCGAGAACGATCTTGAGATGGCGCAGGGCGAGGCGATTGACACCGGCACCCGTGAGGCCAAAGAGGTCCTTCAACGCTTGCAGCTGGCTATAGTCTTTTTCGCTTAACGGCGTCTCGAGGCGCTTGAAAGACTTCATAGGGCAACCCTCCTTCGCTTGACAGTTCATTCTCTCCTGCTACACTACCTCCTACAGCTGCATACAGCAATGTATTCAGTCCGGCGAGAGCCGGACCGTTTTGTTAAAAGGGCTGTGTCTATCAACTAGTAACTAACAACTATCAACTTTTTTCATATGGCCCTCTTTGACCTCAAAACACTTAACGC
>JBBUCP010000065.1:0-9511 GCA_038057725.1 Patescibacteria group bacterium
TTTTCGGAAATGCCAATCATAGTTGCGATTTCTTTGGGCGTAAAGCCGTCGATGTAGCGTAACGTGATCACGTCACGGTACGTATCCGGGAGTTCCGGAATGCGCGCGCGAATCTTTATGAGGGCATCGCGCTCGTCGAATTCTTCTTCGACTTCCCGCGCGCTGCCTTCCGAAAGTTTCGATTCCATTTCACCCGTGTCATTTTCGAGGATTTCATCGAGCGAGGATGATTTCTTCTTGCGGTATTCGTCGATAATGAGGTTGTTTACGATGCGGTACAAAAATGCTTTGTACTGGTCAACTTCACCGCCACCCTGAACATAATCCCATACCTTAAGGAACGCATCCTGCACGATGTCGAGCGCTTTCTCCCTGTTGGAGACGCGAAAAAAAGCGTGCCGGAAAAGCACTTCCGAATACGTTTCGTATGCCTCAAGATAGTCCTTTTCTTGGGTGTCTGTCATAGATGACGATTGGATTGAGGTCTACTTACCAATATCGGAGAGAATTTACTCGTAGATGTCGTGGAGACCTGCGTCCACAAATAATATCCATCCATGCTCAAGAAATGCAAATTTGATGCGATATTTTCGATTGATCGAAAATGCCCACAACTCTTTCTCTCTACCTTGTAATTTGTGAGTCTCGAGACTTGGCGCAAAAGGATTATCACGAAAAATGTGCTCCTTTTGCTTGGCTAATTCTTTTATCTTTTTTGGCAGCTTACGATAGTGTCTCTCAAACAATGACGTCGTCTTGATCCCCGAAACGCTCATAATGGCGGTTAATCAAGATCTGCAAGCGATCGAATCGTTCGTGTTTTTCCGGCTCGATGTTCGCGCAGGCTGTCTTCGACGAGTGTATCGAGCTTCAGCGCGGCTTTGCCGGTGAGGTAAAACGTTGGTACTGCCTTTAAGAGCAGGCGCTGGTATTCTGCAATCGGCAAGACGACAACGCCTTTTTGCTTCTGTACCTTTGCTTTTGAGAGAGTGATGGTTGCCATAATCGACATCGTACCATACGGAGCGGCTCAAATCTATGTAGATTTGAGCCGCTTTCGCCTCAGTTTCTACTGAACTAGTGTCCCAATTTCAGCCAGATCTTCGAGCGGATCCAGTTGCGCCATTCTTTCTTGTCATCTTTGTTCCATTTGTCATCGTTGTCCTCACCACTGTCTGTTTCAATTGCGACGGACGAGGCCGTGAAGACCGAAGACGATGCGTTGAACATACCCTGGAGCTTCACCTTCGCATTCAAGAAGAGGTCGGCGAAGCTTGCGCTGTCGCCATCTTCCGTGAACTTCGTCGAAGAATTAGTCTGCACCGTCGTCGTGGAATTTCCTTTCATGACGGTAAACGAGTTCAAGCTCGTGCTGATCGACGTCACGACACCTTCGAGTTTTGCTTTCGCCTCGATAGAGCTCCAATCTTTCACGGTCTTCGCTTTCACCGTGAGGCCGGAAACTGCCTGATCAATCGTACCGCGAAAGGAAATCGTGTCGCCGACCGCGATCTCTGCAAGTCCGGACGCGCCGCCTTTGTTCGCGGAGAAGTCCGTATCGCTGTCCGTTTTCACGAGCCAGTTCATGACCGACGCGCCGAGCGATGTCTTCGCGCTTACGTCAGTGCCGGAAACCGACGTGACTCTCGCACCGCGTACGAGCGCGCCTCCGTTTGAGCCGATGTTCACTTCGACTCCGAGGCCGACGGTACTGTCGGCAAAGGCCGAGCTCGCGAACGCCATAACCGCAAGAACCAAAGCCGCACAAAGAGCAGTACCAACTTTATAGCCATGAGCTACGTATGTATTTGTCATAATTTGTGAGGGTTGATTAAGTAATTCACCCTCATGTATGAAGACGAACCGGGGTTCGTTGGGCTTTCCTTGACGCGGTTTCTTCATTATTGTAGGGTAAACCCAGAGGCGAAAGCCTAAAATAGGGTTCAAAATCAGCAAAGGAGATGGACATGAGTATCGCAACGCAACCTGGTCGCGTGTCGTCGCTCCATATGGATTACGCACTTCGGGATTGGGAGGATCGTGTATTGAGCGCAAAGGCAATGTTCCGGCAAGTCGCTAAGAGCGGGATAGAAGTACCGCCTGTCGTCATGAATGGCCCATTAGCGAAATACGAAAGCGCACGCGAGTTTGTTTTCAAAAAATCGGCGGACCTAGATTCGCTGCCTGAATTAGATCAATTTCAGGTTACGGAGGAGCAGCGTCTCGCGGGACGCGATGTGATTGTGCGAACATTAGCGCGGTCGAATAAGAATATCGATCCTGATGAGCAAAATTTGCTCGAACAGATCGATAATGGAATCATGCCAGACCTTGTATCATGGGGCAGAGAATCGCGACGCGTCTTTACCTTGGATCAGAAAACGGCACGACTATTCGGCGATCTCACGTACGATTCGTTCACGTGGGACGATACGATGATGGTGATGCCGTTTGCATCGTTCATGGTAGAGATTCCGGATCCTGCGCACATGATGCTCAGCCCAGTCCACGCTGGGCGTACGTTCGGAAAAGATGACGTTCTTGAAGATGGGATGTTTTCCTTAACGGGCATTCTTGTTACGCACCCTGCATCAGTTGATCCGTCTTTCCCAAAAGACGAGTTCTGCATGCGTGTTTTTCTCACGGATCCGCGACGCACTGAGCCGTATTCTCTACAACCGTTTATGACGGGAGAAATGCGCCGGCATATCCGATTGGCAATCAAAGGTGACAACATCGCGTATCAGCGGTATATGCGTCAGGCTGAAGATATGCGACGACTTTCTGGCGATCCCAAAAAAGGGACTGGCTTGCCTTTCCGGGTCGCAAAGTCAGAGAAGATAGTCGCTGCCGACCTCATTGATGACGGAACAAACACGATCCGCAAGATCGTTGCAGGCCTCTGTCTCTATCTCGCGCATGCACCAGGCGAAATTATTGGAGAGAAAGACGCACGTGGTTCGAAATGGACACCATCGAAAAGAAGCAAGGGATCTGGTGCTTCATCCAAAGCAATCAGTGATATGCAAAATCTTTTCGAAGTGCGCAACATCCATGAATTCAATCCTCAGACCGGCTTCATGCGCTTCACGGATGCTTCTGGAAGAGAAGTAAGTGCCCATGCTCGACGTGAGCACATGCGGCGTGAAAAATATACGCCGCTAGATGCGCCTAAAACCATTAGGGTCCGTGCAACATGGGTAAACCGCATCGGGCGTCAATTACTGCCGGTTGGTGCTGCAACTGTCATTCGATAATCATATGCAAATGTTCTTGTGCCGCTGGCGTCTGCCAGCGGCTTTTTTGTGCTTGACTCGTTAATTTCCTATAGTAGGGTAAATTCAGAGGCGAAAGCCTAAAATAGAACACAAACGTCGAAAAGGAGGGCGCAATGTCCAGTATCGCATCTGAACGACTCCGTGAAATGCTCAACTGGTGGAAATGGATATGTCTAGCACGAGAGGTAGCGTCGCCACGACAGCTTTATCGTCACACGGGAGATCCCGAGCGATATCTCCGGCGCTGGCGTAAATTCGAGCGCGTAGTTCTCGATAATAGCATCGAGCAGCTGCACCCAAGAGATTGGTTCGAACGGCGCGGAGCGCTACCGGAAGAAGAGCCACATTCCGTGTATTGGAGACTAAGAGCGGTAGAGTCATTCCCGTGCGAATTGTTCTCGTGGAACCGCACCTCGCGTCGAGCCTTTCATATTCCAGAAAACCTTCAGTGTCTCTTTATATCGGGAGATTACTCGAAGTGGAAGTGGGAAGACTTGCTGTGGCCGTACGAGTCCGTGATTTTGACTCTCGAGCATCCGCTTGATGTTGAGGATGAGCCTGGCATCTGGTCACACTACGATGCGATCCTCGTAGCGCATGTTGTCCATCCTGGGCGCGGCAAAGTGCTCGTGATGAGAATGCTCAGAAGACCACACGGTCCCCGACCCGATGTTTTTCCCAGTCATGAATTACAGCGCGTGGACAAACATCTCGTAGCAAAGAAACGCGACCGCGCAATGACAGTGGTAAGTCATATTGAGGATAGCCTAATCATTGATCAGGAAATCCCACAGGGTTCACATGCAGGACCATTATATGCGACGTTTGATCCGGATTTATATCCCACGCTTCAAGATTTTATTCGTATCGAACCAGACGACCTAGCGGCTAAAAAAATCCTCATCCCTTGTCGGTCTGACGACGAGCAGCACTGGAAAATGAGAGTAAACTCATTCGCACTCAAGATCGTCGTGGGCTGGTGCGCTTACATGGGGCATCTCCACTCCAACGCCTATGAGACGGTGAGAAACCCCACCGAACGAGGTACTCGAGGTATCACTGGTGTCATTACGACGCCAGAGCATATATGTACAATGCTCACGAAGGCGCGACTTGATCCTGGTCGCTACTACGAGACGAAAGAGCTGGAAGTGCCTACAGGGATGTTCAAGCGGCCACATTGGCGACGAGGACATTGGAAAAAAGAGGCTGGCGCAGGACCAAACGCACCGCGTACTATCCGTGTTCCACCGATGCTCATTCGCTGGGACTTAGTGCCCATCTTTGGAATCATCAGTGGTACCGAGACCTACATCGATGATACGGACGAGTGGTAAACGCTTCGCCATAGATCTTTCGAAGGCCGCCCCATCAGGCGGCCTTTTCTTACATTTTCACCGCCTTGAAGTTGTCGAACTCGACGTCCATAAAATCAGTTCTAATACCGACGGGGTAGGGGTTGGTGGTTGGGGTGGTTGTACCGAAATCTTTTCCATTATCCATTGCTGAAAGAAGTTGCGTCCACTTTGTTTCGTCCTTTTTCCCCGTTAGAGAGCCTCCGGCCTCTAACGGGGCACGCATAAAGAGTTTTATCGAGACGTTGCTGCTCTGTGTTGTCACGGTTTCGCTGCGGAGTGAGAGCCATTCTTGGTGCGGCAGGAGATTCATGTCTTCCTCGCGCTTGTAGGTTGATGTTGCCGAACCGAAGATTTGTTTTTCGGCCATCGTGTAGTACGTGCCTTTGTATTTTTTCTTAATGACCGCGTGGCCGTCGACGCGGACGCCCGCGTAGTAGAAGTTGTCGCTGTCTTCGTAGCGCGACAGTAAGAGGAGGCCGTTGGAACCGTTCCTGTTTGGCGATTCAGTGAAATTATCGCGCACGATGCGGAACGAGCCTTCCACGCGCACATCGTCCCATTTCGAGCGCGTGAGGAGGCGGAAGAGGTTTTGCGGCGCGTAGCCGCCTTCGGTGTCTTCGGGGGAGGAGAGCGAATAACGCAGACGCCACCGGTCGAGCGCCGGAAGCGAGCCTTGCACGGTCTTGCCGACCTCGTTTTCAATGATCATTTTAGCGCCGGAATCGAGCCACCAATACGGGGAAGAGCTTTCATCGGGGCTTCCGGTTTCCATGAGGACGCCGCGGGACTTGAAGTCATAGGTGAAGAGCGTGTCAACGGCCGCTCTTGCCGCTGCGGGTTGCGAGGCGTCGTTGAAAAGCGTGGCGACGTCGTGCGGGAGGCCAAAAAAGAGGACTCGTGCGCCGGTGACGCAAATGCTGGTCGTGAGGAGCGCCAGAAAAACGGAAAACAGAATAGCGCCCCACGAGCGGGACGTGGTTTCTGCACGCATCGGCCTAGAATGGCGCTTATTGGGTGGGAGCCTCATGAAGGAGTGACCAGCGTCCCCGCTCACTAGTTGAGCATAACGGTAGCACGCGCTCGGCGCTCTGAGCCGAGCGCGTGCTGTGGATTCGCAACCGGTGTGTCGTTGAAAATCAACCAACAAAGTTATCCCCGTCCCGCCCTGTGGCGTGGGTGCGCAGGGGTACAATGTATTGATATCCATAACCTAAAGCGTGCGTATGGCAGGCGAAATAGCATATTGCGTAAAGTGCAGGGAGAAGCGTGAGATGAAGGACGCGAAGGAGGTGTCCTTCGCGGGACGTGGCGGGCAGGCGAGGCGGGCAATGTCGGGCCTCTGCACCGTCTGCGGGACGAAGATGTTTAAAATTCTTGGAAAGGCAGCAGCTTGATACCGTCTTTGCAAACAGAGGCGGTTTGCGGCATACTCCCGCCATGCAAAACTTCATGGATCTTTCGCTCGGCGCGAAAATACTGCTCGGCGTCCTTTCTGTCGTCGTCCTTGCGGAAGGTCTCTACATCAATTATGTGATGGGCGGGAATGTGATGGGTGTTTTTTCTTCTGCGACGAGCTGCGAGCGAGTCTTGGACACATGGGAAGACGCGAATCCGGAGGCGGCGAAGGACCGCCCACTCTACGACGGCTCGGTAGCGTCGGTGGATTACACGAACACGCGTCTTAAACGGGCGGCGGAATTTAAGACTGCCATCAATAAGGCGGTCGCCGCGGGGCCGAATTTTGCTGGAAAGTTTGCAGTTGCGCAGTGGGGCTGTGGTACCAACTGCCAAGGACATGCCGTCGTTAATGTTGAGAGTGGAAAGATTATTGCTTTCGGGCCAGAGACGGAAGCGGGAATCGGCGTTTCCCTCGAGAGTCCTATTTTGATTACGAATCCGAAAGAAAATTTTCCATCGGTTGCCGAGATGCAGAAGGCGGATTTGCAGACGCTCACCTCGCTCGCCAACATTTCCCGCGAATACTACGTCCTTGTCGGCGATAACGATTCCAATTACGGCCTTCAAAAAATCTGCACCGAAAATCCGTTTGAGGAAATGGGGATTTAGTCATTCTCGACTAGACCCGTGCTAGGATGCACAAATGCTCATCGATGACGTACAGGTACAGCTCTCGGGGGGAAATGGTGGCCATGGGGTCGTGGGTTTTAATAAGACGAAGGGGAACACGGGGCCGACGGGGGGAAACGGGGGTCCTGGCGGGGACTTGTATGTGGAAGGCGTGTCCGACCTATCGGAGCTCCAGCAGTTACGCTACAACAAGGAATTCAAGGCACAAGACGGCGCGGCGGGAAATGCGCGACTTCTCGACGGGAAGCGCGGTGATGATTTAGTCTTAAAAGTACCGACGGGGACGGTGGTCACGAATCTTGATACGGGCGATGCGCACGAGATCACGAAAGTCGGCGAGCAACTTCTCGTCGCGCATGGCGGCTACCGCGGCCGCGGAAATTTCCATTTCCGCGCGGCGACGAATACGACGCCGCTCGAGAGCGAGCAAGGGAAGCCGGGCGAGAGTTTTAATTTTCGGCTGGAGTTGAAGATGATCGCCGACGTTGGGCTTGTGGGCTTGCCGAATGCGGGGAAATCATCGCTTCTCAACGCACTCACTGGCGCGCATTCGAAGATTGGCAACTACGCCTTTACGACGCTTGAACCGCACCTCGGCGCATACTATGGATTGATTTTGGCGGACTTGCCGGGCCTCATCGAAGGCGCCTCGGAAGGCAAAGGTCTCGGCGACAAATTTCTGCGGCATGTGGAGCGTACGAAAGAAATCTTTCACCTCGTTTCAGCGGAAAGTGACGACGTGGTGCGCGACTACAACATAATCCGCGCGGAGCTTGAAGCCTTTAATCCTGAACTCACGAAAAAACCTGAGCAGCTGTTCCTCGCAAAAGTGGACATGGTGCCCGAAGACGAAGTGGCCGACAAATTGAAAAAGCTCAAGAAACTCAACAAGAACGCGACCGCGATTTCCGTCATCGATGATGCGAGGATGGAGCAAGTGAAAAAGATTTTGAACGGTATTGCGGCAGGAAAGTAGTGCGGTATACTGCCGCGATGCAGAATGTGATTGTCGCCCTCGCGATTGCCGCCGCACTTTTTGGCGGGTACTGGTATTTTGCGGGAGGGGTCAAAGATACGACGGGGCACGTGGAAGCAGAAAGACAGGCCGCGCAATTTTCAAGCGATTTCTTCGGACAAGCTCCTGCGGGAACGCAGCCGCAGGCGCAGACGGCCGGAGCTGCCGCGGCGACACAAAATCAAGTTACCAATACTACCAGCAATAATAAAGATGTGAAAAAATATATGAACGCGATTTTGCACACAAACATGGGTGACATCGAGATTACATTTATGGATACGGACGCGCCGAATACAGTGGCTAATTTTACGAAGCTCGCGGGCGAGGCATTCTATGACGGCACGAAATTCCATCGCGTCATCAAGGGATTCATGATCCAGGGCGGCGATCCGCTCTCGAAAGATGACGCCATGCAGTCGCGCTGGGGAACCGGCGGCCCGGGCTACCAATTTGCCGATGAAATCCACACGAACAACAAGAATACGGTCGGCACGATCGCGATGGCAAATAGCGGCCCCGACACCAACGGCAGCCAATTTTTCATCAACGTTGCGGACAATAATTTCCTTGATCCGAAGCATACGGTCTTTGGGAAGGTAACCAAGGGGATGGACATCATCGAGAAAATTCAGAATACAGCGACGGGCGCGGGCGACAGGCCGCAGACGCCGATGGTGATCGAGAGCATCACGTTGAAGTGAGTATAATCGCTTCGCTCTTGAAACCGTCGCTCACTCGGAAATGAAAGCAAGCTTTCATTTCTCTCACTTCGCTCGGTTATAATTGCCTGATGTCGGTTTCGTACGAATTAAAGCGCTCAAAACGGGCACGATACATGCGCCTCTCGGTGCGGCCGGGCGGTGCGGTGACGCTTACGGTGCCGCATTTCGTAGGCGTCTCGACCATCGAGAAATTTCTCGCGGCGCATACGGAGTGGATCGAGCGCGCGACGCAGAAAATGCGGCGCCTGGTGCCGTTGCCGCATGGGAGGAAGGAATACGTGGCGCGCCGCGAAGTGGCGCGCCTTCTAGTCCACGAACGCCTCGCGCATTGGAATTCCCTCTACCATTTCAAACACGGCAGAGTCGCCATCAAAAACACAAAGACGCTCTGGGGCAGCTGCTCGCGCAAGGGAAATCTCAATTTCTCCTACGCGCTCGTCCATGTGCCGCGCGAACTTGCCGATTATGTCATTGTTCACGAACTCTGCCATTTGCAGGAACACAACCACTCATCCCGTTTTTGGGAACTCGTCGCACGGGCGCAGCCGGACTATCTCCGACTGCGGCGCTCTCTCCGTACGTACCTGTTGCACAAATGAGCTGACGCGCTAGGATGCACCCATGAAGACCGCCGCGTTCGTCTTTGTGTTCATCGTACTCGGCGCGGGCCTTTCGTTGTGGTACATCGAGAACCACAAAGGCATGCCGTTTGAATCATACTCGTGGAATTTTGAAGAGCTCGGGGAAGATAGCGGTGTCCCGCGCACCGAAGTCGCTCTGAAAGTCGGGCCTGATTACCACACGATCGGCACCTACACCGGCACCTGTTTTGATATGAAAGGGTCATCGTGGAAAATGGATGCTAATGAAATCGCGGGCGCGGTTTGTTGGTGGGCTGGCGGCGGACAGGAAATTGGCGTTTACAACGAAAACGGTCGCATCCTTGTGAAGGTCGGCGACCTCGACGAAGGCACTGCCGAAACCGGTGGCTTTCGCGGCAATTTCAAAACGGTGAGGGAAAGATGCTCTTGTTGGTGAGTGGACAGA
>JBBUCP010000066.1:0-2898 GCA_038057725.1 Patescibacteria group bacterium
TGAAGGCGTCGAGATGGTGATGCCGGGCGACACCGTCACCTTCAAAGTGAAGCTCGTCTCTCCGATCGCCATGGAAGACAAAATGCGCTTTGCTATCCGCGAGGGTGGTAAAACTGTCGGAGCAGGGGTTGTGACGAAGATCGTCGCATAAGCCACTAGCCACTTGTGGTTAGCCACTAGGGAAATACCGAGCACGAAAAAATCCGCCGCAAGGCGGATTTTTTCGTGCCTCAATTACAAACTCGGCACTACCAACCACCCAAGAAAAAGAAGAAACACGCCTCCGGCGACAACCATAAAAACCCGCCTCACTGACAGGCCATTTTTATAAATATCTTTCACACCGATGACGAGCAGGCTCAGTCCCATGAGAAGGTAAGGGAGAACAATAAGGCCAAGAAACCCTATGATCACAAAGGGACCGAACGAGTCAGGGAACATCGACGAATTAGACGACATAGCAGAATACTACTATTATTCTCTCTCGCGAGCAAAGTCACTGTGCATAAGGTATAGCGCTCGCGATCGCGAGTTCTAATTCTAAATGCAACACCTAATATGTTGCATATGCCTAACGCAAAGAACCTGATTTGCTAGAATAGGGGAATGAAGCCCGAGAGCGTCATACACTTTTGGTTCAAAGAGCTCGGTCCTGACCAGTGGTTTTTCAAGCCCACTAAAAAATTCGACGCGCTGGTTCGTAGGAAATTCCTCAAAACTTACGAGGCGGTTGTGCGTGCCGAAACCGCAAATTGGCGCAAAACCCCGAAGGGGAGGCTTGCAGAAATAATCGTGCTTGACCAGTTCTCGAGAAATATGTTCCGGGGAAAACCGGAGATGTTCAAGTACGATTCGCTCTCCCTTGCCCTCGCGCAAGAAGCGGTTGCGCTCGGGATCGACACAAAATTCTCGCGATGGGAAAAAGTATTTTTGTATCTGCCCTTTATGCACAGCGAGTCGAAAAAGGTACAGCGCGATGCCATCCGCCTTTTTAGATCGCTGAAAAACAAACAGAACGCGTGGTACGCCTTAGATCACAAAAAGATAATAGACAAATTCGGCAGGTACCCGCACCGTAACAAGATCCTCGGCCGCAAAAGCACTGCTGCAGAAAAACGCTTTATGCTGACCCACAAAGGATATTGAAGTGCTTACATATCCTTCCCGTTGAAGGGTTTACGTGGAATCGCAGCAAGGTCGATATCATCAACACAGCGCACATTGACGCACGCTTTCGGGAAGGTGACGCCTTCGGCATGCGCTTGCGTGCCGCAGACAGTACAGAAGTAGTGCCGGGTCTGCTTTTTGTTGAACTGGTATTCCTTGAGAACCTCCTGGCCCGAAAGAAGCTTGAATTTATCCTTGTCCACAAAATAGAGGAGCATGCCTTTCTTCGCGCAGTGCGAGCAGTTGCATTCCATTACCTCGGCAATCTCGCCTTCAAATTCGTACCGCACCGCTCCGCAATGACATCCGCCAGTATGTTTCGCCATGCGTGTAGTATACCGTTTTGGTACACTACCCACATGACACCGATGCAACACCTCACCATCCTCTGGAAACTCCGAACGCTGATGCAGCATCCGATCCGCACGTTCCGCGTCTTTCTCGACAGGGAAACGCCTCTTACTGCTAAGGTATTGCCGCTCGTAGCCATTCTCTACGCCGCGTTTCCACTCGACTTTCTTCCCGATATTTTCCCCATCCTGGGCTGGTTTGACGACGTCTCCATTCTCGTTCTCCTCCTCGGCTACTCACTCACGCGCATCCCCGACGACGTGTACCACCGCGCCGGCCTCGACCCTGCACGCGCCAAGATCGATTACCACAACGAATTGCCGTAGCGGAAAAGGTGGCAGCCACCATTTCGCTTTTGAAGAAAATCGGTACAATCTCCAGAAAACTCGCAGAGCCCGCATCGATGCAGAGAATCTCCTTGACTCCCACGCGAGAATCTGAATCCTTCCAAGGGCGCTATACTAAAGCGATGATCGACGTGTCCGAAGAAGCATTTTTGTGGGTAAAGAAAAATGAGAAAGCGATAATTCGTACATTTATTACTGACGCGGGCTGTGTGCCTGATCAGAGGCCAGCGTCCATTTTTATGGCAGGTACGCCGGGAGCTGGGAAGACGGAAGTTGCTCGAAATCTCAATAAGGAGTTCAAAGTACGCGCAATCCACATTGATGCCGATGAAATTCGAAAACTATGCCCCGGATACGCGGTCGAAAATGCGGCGTTGTTCCAAAAGGCCGCACGAAAAGGTGTTCACATTTTGCACGACTACGCATTAAAATACGGATACAACCTTATTCTCGACGCAACTTTCGCATATGGGAACGCCAAAGAAAACATCCGACTGTCGATAGAAAAAGGGCGCAAACCCGCCATCTATTTTGTATATCAGGAACCGCGTGTCGCGTGGGAATTTACGAAGGCTCGTGAGGCGACTGAAAAACGCAACGTGCCAAAGGTGGCATTCATCGACTCTTACTTTATGGCCCGGCAGAATGTTCACGAGGTGAAAGCGCTGTTTGGCGAGAAAGTGGAGCTGAACCTGATCATTAAGGATATAGAGAAAAACCTCGAGAGCCTCCATCTCAATATTCCTGAGATTGACCCCTTTTTGCCTTGGGTATATAGTAGAGAGGAATTGGAGAGGGAACTTACATAAAACACCATGATTTCCGCTTTTTTCAGCTTTTTTTCAAAACCAAAGGGAGAAATGTCAGATTTCTCCAGTTTTGTATATGATTTCTCGTCAGAAGAGAAAAAAAAGGTATTAAAACGAGTGGTGCGTTCTGCGAGTGAAGAACAGCGCGCAATGATACGAGAGGTTCAAAGAGCTCAATAAGGGACTCATGATCGAACATGTATCGGTGCCGGTGGGGAATTATC
>JBBUCP010000067.1:0-3684 GCA_038057725.1 Patescibacteria group bacterium
ACGCCCACCCTCTGTCAAACACATTCCCGCCGCGCGCCTACTGCATGAGCGCCCTCCCTTGCTGCACGGTGACGACTTTGATGCTGATTTGTTTTACGTAATTCACGATCTCCTGGAATTTGGCGGGGGTCATCGTGTATTGATCGCCGCCCTCTTTCACCTCGTGGATGCACAGCACGAACCATTGTTTGTTGGCTTTTGCCTTATCAATCTCGGCCTTGATCTCCGCAATCGGATTCGACGTCTCGATGCACATCGACTTCAAATTCATCTTGTCGCCTGTTTTCGTATTTAGCGCATCGTAATCAATCCCACGCGCCGATGTGTACCCCGCCGAGGTGAGCAGGTTCTTTACCGTCGCATTCAGCGCCCCATACGGGTACGCAAAGGCCGTCACCGTCTTTCCCGTCAAATTTTGCAGGTAGGTCTTCGAATTCTTAATCTCGCGATTGATGGCCGTATTCGAGAGCGTCGTCAAGTCCACATGCGTCACCGTATGCCCCGCGATTTCGTGACCTTTGTTTGCAATGTCTTTCACTTGGTTTGGCGTCATAAAAGTATCCCACCCTTCTTGGATCGGCTGTGTTGTGAGAAAGAACGTCCCTTTGAAGTCGGCCGTCTGCAAAATCGGCATCGCATTCACGTACTGCGACGTCCATGAATCGTCGAAGGTAAACGAGACCATCCCCTCCGAAAATTGCCCCGGCGACGGTGTCGGCGTTGGGGTAGGAGTCGGGGTCGGAGTTGGCGTCGGAGCCGGCGCGGGCGCGCCGCTTTTCACCAGTGAGAAATCATCGACGACGAGCGTGCCCTTTTTGTCGAGCAGGTGGAAGACGAGCATCTTCTGCGCGCTCGCGGATGCCTGGATGTTGGCCGTGTATTGCTTCCAGACGTTCCCCGACGACGGCAGCGCCGCGACGAAGAAGTACGACTTCTGCCCGCTCGCATTCGTAAACTCGACGTTTATTTCCGTCGCGGCATTTGATTTGTACCAGCTGGAAAACGTGTACGTCCCGTTCGGCTCGACGGAAACGGGTGCGTGCGCCCAGCGCGCGTCGCCTGAAGAATTTGAGCCAAAGGAAATTTGCGCGGCTTTTGCGCTACCATGCCCCGCGACAGGATACGTAAATGTCGGCGTGGGCGTGCCCCAATATGTTTTTGTCCAGCTTGTCGGCGTGGAGCCGCTTCCCGATTCGAATCCGGGATTTTGGATAAGGTTTGCCGACTGCGCGTGCGCGGAGTCCGCGAAAGCGAAAAATACAGCTGCGGATACAAGAAGTGCGGAAATACCGCGGAAGCGATTGGATGCCATAGGCCAGAACAGGATTATTTTTAAAACAAACGGAGGCTTCCCTTGCGCGTAAGGATACATGCCCGCACGAGGCCGTTTTTGGAAACGGCTGTGGAGAACGTTCTCGACAACACAAGGTGGCATGCGTCCACATTGCTCGGCTATCCACAGCTCATGACGAATTCATAGATAAACGCGCATAGTATTCTGGTGCTAAGGGAAAGCACTCGGGGGATTATTTGCATAGTCGATTATATCCATGACTAAGTCTATTAGTCGCCACTTGGCGACGACAGCGCTCATTGGCGTTGTCGCATTAACAACCCTGTTCCCCTATAGCCAGGCACTCGCCTTGCGCAGTGACATAAGCGCACGCGTTTCGTTGCGTGTCTCGACGCGCGATCACTTGCCGAATCCGGCGCCAGCTCCGACGCCAGATCCCGCGCCGGAGCCGACACCGGATCCGGCACCTGCGCCGGAACCTGAACCGACACCAGAGCCGGAACCGACTCCTGAACCGGAGCCAACGCCTGAACCGGAGCCGACACCGACGCCGTCGGGCGCGATGGTTTCGTTCAACATGGACGACGGTTGGAGGACGGGTTACGACAACGGTCTTCCCGTTTTCGACGCCCACGGCGTGAAGGTCACGTACTATCCGGTCACGCAGACCTTCGACTTCCCCGATTTCATCACGGCGGAAATGTTGCAAACGGTGCAGGCAAACGGCCACGATGTCGGTGATCATACGCGCACGCATGCCGATTTGACGCAAGTCTCATTGTCGCAGGCTGAAGACGAAGTCCTCGGCGCGCGCTCCGATCTCGAAGCGCTCGGCATTGCAGCGACATCGGTCGCCTATCCGTACGGCGCATCGAATGCAGCAGTGCGCCAGATGGTGGAAGAAGGCGGTTTCGCGGGAGCTCGCGGCACCGATGATGGGTATGTCGATAAGAATTCAGACCGCTTCAATCTCCCGAGCTGGGACATCGGCGGCATGAGCTTCGCGCAGGTGAAGGACATCATTGACGGTGCCGCAGCGCAAAAAAAGTGGGTCATCCTCATCATCCACAAGATTGACGTCGAGGGCGATCCGGAGAGCGTCTCATCGGAGATGCTCCAACAGACCGTTGATTACGTCCAAGCACAAGGCGTGGAGACGATCACGAATGCGCAAGGGCTCTCGCGCATGAGTGAGATTGAGTAAATTCCTCGACGGAATGTACGCAGAAAGCGGGGGGGGGGCCTGGGGCCCCGCCCGCTTTCCTATTCCCCACTCCAAATTACACTCGCTTCTGCACCGCTTTCTTAACCTTGCGAACCGCAGCTTTCCCCTTCTTCTTTGCACCCGCCGACTGCTTTTTCATCATCGCAGCCGCCGATTTCCAACTTTTCTGCGCGGTCGCGATAAAGGCGCGGATGTCTTTCGGTTCGACACCTTTCGCTGCCTCGTACCGCTTCGCCACTTCGCCGATCACCATTTTCATGTTCGCATCGGTGAGCGCCGCGTCTTTCATCTTTTTGGCTTGCGCGACAACCTCTTTCTCGGCTTTGTCTGCCCACTTCGCTACCTGTTTGCGGTGTTTCGACGCATTCTTAGAACCGTACAAATAATAGGCACTGGCGAGCGCCCCCATCGTGAGCGCCGCGCCAAGTGTTGCCTGTGCTGCTTTCTTCATAGTCGTTTCCGTTTAATGTATAATTATTCCTCCGTTTTCACTGCCTTTTTCCGGCGCCCCCTGAAGCTGATAAGCTGCGGCGCATACCGCACCGCTTCCGCGAGTGCCTTGCGCACATCCTCGCCAAGTTCGATCGTCCCCTGCTTTACCCTCCGCGTCACCGCAAGCACATTGCGCACGATGAGAATCAGGTACGCGAGCAAGACCGCCGCGAGCGCAGCCATAATAAACAGCGCCGCGGACGCAAACAAAATTGCAATCGAAACTACCGTTTCCACCCTCTCACTATACCAGCCTTTTCATGAAGCAGGAGTTAACGGCGTGGTGTAGGCCGGAAAACAGATACCACTATTTTGGCGCCAAGATAGCGATATCGACTTTACGCACGTCGGTAGCGTGTCCCCTTTCCCTTTCCGCTTTTCACGAGTTTGCCCAAACGGACTAGTTCAGCGAGGTAACTGCGGACTGTCGAATCGGCGATAAGAAGCTTGTCTTGAGCATCATCATGGCTGAACAATTCGCCATCGAACGCGAGTCGCATTATTTCCTTAAGCCGTTCCTGTTTTATCGCCCGCCGCATGGCAAGCGCCTCTCCGCGACGCGCTTTGATCGGCGCTTCGGGCGCAAGGGTAGCAGATGCCGGCGCCATCGGCGCCGGCGAAATTTGAGGTGACGCCACCGGATTTTGCAATTGAGGTGTCACCTCCTGGGTTT
>JBBUCP010000068.1:0-4122 GCA_038057725.1 Patescibacteria group bacterium
GAATCCGGCTAGCGTGCGCGAGGCGAAGAAGCTTTGTGGTGAGACGAAGCGACTCGCGGGGCTTTTGAAGGGCGTCTCGGTCGTCGTGTGTCCGCCGGCCGTTTTCCTCTCCGGCCTTGCTGCAGGGGCTCGGAAGGGACGCGTTTCTTTTGGTACACAGAACGTGCATTTTGAAAATCGCGGTTCGTATACGGGTGAGATTTCTCCCGTGCAGGCAAAAGACGCGAAAGCTTCGTACGCGATCGTGGGGCACGCCGAGCGCCGCGCGATAGGGGAGTCGAACGACGACGTGCGCAAAAAGGTGGACGCCGTGTTTGCAGCCGGCATGACGCCAATCCTCTGCATCGGCGAGAAAGAGCGCGGACAGGGCGCGGAGCATTTCACCTTTGTACGCGAGCAACTGCGCGGCGGCATTTCGGAGGAGGCGGGGAAGAAGCTTTCAAGATTGATCATCGCATACGAACCGGTCTGGGCAATCGGCGCAACGAAGGCGATGGAGCCGCGCCAGATGCACGAGATGAGTATTTTCATACGGAAGACGCTCGTCGAGCGATTCGGCAGCGTGGGGCACAACATCACCATCCTCTATGGCGGCTCGATCGACGCTTCGAACGCGGGGGAAATGCTGCGCGACGGCGATGTGACCGGCCTCCTCGTCGGCCGTGCGAGCGTCGACATACAGGCATTCACCGAATTATTACGCGCGGTAAGCGAAGCTTGATCTCATGCGCTGCATCGACGAACTAAAGCCGGACGAGCTGCGTGGGAAACGCGTCTTGGTGCGCACGGGGTTGGATTTGCCGGTGAATGACAAGGGAGAAGTGACGGATCTTTTTCGCGTCAAAAAGGCGATTCCGACGTTGCGGTTTCTCTCACAGGCGGGTGCGAAGGTGATAATCCTCACTAAAATCGGTCGTGATGTGAAAGATACGAACGAGCCTGTCGCACAAGCACTCAAGCACTATCTGCAGGTTATGTACGTGCCGGATATTTTCGGCCATCTTGCAAAAAGCGCGATCGAGGCGATGCGCGGTGGTGAATTCTTGCTCCTTGAAAATTTGCAGCAAAATCCGGGTGAAATTGCAAATGACCCGGAATTTTGCAAGGAAATCGCGTCCCTTGGCGACATTTATGTGAATGATTGTTTCCCGAGCGCGCACCGCGAGAGCGCGGGGATGTTCGGCGTCCCGAAGTTGATGCCCTCATATGCCGGGTTGCAATTTCGCGACGAAGTCGTTGAACTCACGAAAGCGCTCAATCCTCCAACGCCCTCGTTCGCCATCATCGGCGGCGCGAAATTTGAGACGAAAATCCCGGTCATTAAGCTTTTCTTGGAAAAATACGACCATACGTTCGTCGTCGGCGCGCTCGTAAATGACGTACTCAAAGCGCAGGGGCTCCAAGTCGGGCGCTCGAAAGTTTCTGACGAGTTGCCGTCGCCTGCTGTCGTGGGACACAGCCGCTTTGTCATTCCAAATGACGTCACCGCACAGAGGAGTGATGGTCACGCGTACGTCAAGAAGCCACACGAAGTGACTGCCGATGACAAGATTGTGGACATCGGGCCCGATTCGGTCGCTTTGATCGCGCCGCATATTGAGAGAGCCAATTTTATTCTCTGGAACGGGCCGACGGGTATCTACGAGGAGGGATTCGTCTCGTACACCCATGCGATCGCGGAGATCATTTCGCGCCGCGTCGCGGCGGGTGCGCATGCCGTCATCGGTGGCGGCGATACGATCGCGGCCCTCGAGGGAAGCGGCATCAAGGAAGAAGATTTGGGGTTCCTCTCAACCGGCGGCGGTGCGATGCTGGAATACTTGGTGAAAGGAACACTTCCTGCTATTGAGGCTTTGGGGTAAGCTAACGCCATGCAGGCTGTTATTTTAGCTGCGGGACGCGGGACGCGGATGGGGGATTTGGTGAAAGACACGCCCAAGCCGATGCTTGAAGTCGCCGGGAAGACGCTCCTTGAGCACAAATTTGATGTGCTGCCGGAGAATGTTGACGAGATCATTCTTGTTGTTGGTTATCTGCAGGACATCATCAAGAACCACTTTGGTAATTCGTATAACGGAAAGAAAATTTCGTACCTGACGCAGGAAAATATCGTTGGTGGGACGGCGGATGCGCTCTGGCAGGCCAAGGGGGTGTTGAAGGGGAAGTTTCTTGTCATGATGGGTGACGATTTGTACGCACAAGAAGACATTACCGCGTGCCTTGCCTACGAGTGGGCGCTCCTTGTCGAGCAACTTGTCGATTTAGGAACGCGCGGGAAAGTTTTTGTGGATACCGATCAGAGGATTGCCGAAATACTCGAACATGAAGAACATTCCGGCGGCTCCGGGCTTGCGAGCACGAATATGTTCGTGCTCGACGAGCGTATTTTCGACTACCCCCTTGTCATGCGCTCAAAGTCGAAGAAAGAATATGGCCTTCCGCAGACGGTCGCCGCTGCGGCGCGAGCGGCACAAATCCCTTTTTACGCCGTTCCGGCAACGAGATGGATCCAAATCACGAATCCCGAAGATATTCGCAAGGCGGAAGAAGTCCTTGCAAAGACAGTGTAAAATCAAGGGATGCAGACATACGTGAGAGTCATATTTGGTGTTGTGGTTTTTGTCCCACTCTTCGCGTTCGCACAAGCGAACACGCAGTCGGAGATTGAAGCGCTGTTGCGGCAGATTGCCGGATTGCAGGAGCAATTAACGAATGCGACAAGCGGCGGCGCGGCCGCCGAAGCGGCCGCGCCGCGTGCGTGCCCTGTCTTTTCGCGCACGCTCTCGCGCGGCGCGACGGGAGACGACGTCCGCGAATTGCAAAAGATCCTCGCGAGTGGCGGGTATCTGAAAGCCGAGCCGACGGGCTATTTCGGCGCACTTACGGAAAAAGCGCTGCAGGGTTTCCAGGCTAAAGCGAAGCTCGTCTCCAGTGGCACGCCTCAAACGACCGGTTGGGGCGTCTTCGGGCCGAAAACACGCGCCTTCCTTGCTGCTGTATGCACAAAGCAACTCATGACGCTCTCCACGCCCACAGAAACTTCGTGCCCCACAGCGCCGACGCAGCCGGCGCGTATCTGCAGAGGCTACTGGCAACGCACGAACGATGCGCGGCAGTGCCATGTCGGTTGGCAGTGTGTGGAGCCGGTCATCCCAAGTACCGGGAACGCACCTCCGACCATCACCTCGATCGACGGGCCGACGACGATTGGTGCGCGACAGACGGGCGTTTGGAGCGTCATCGCAAATGACCCGGAGGGCGGCGTGCTTTCCTACAGCGCGACCTGGGGCGATGAAGAGGCCGCCTCGCTCCTTGAGATCCTCGTCGGGAACGTGACGTCGCCATCTACCCCGACGCCGCGCTTTTCGCACTATTTCACGCGCATTGGGCAATTTGCGCCCACTTTTTCAGTGCGCGACGGGGTGGGGAACGTGACGAGCGCGACGATTTCCGTTACGGTCCTCGCAAGCTCGACGCCGATTTTGGCGGGAGGCGGCGCGACCGCGGCCACGCGGGCAGCAGCGGGGGAATCATCGTGTTTCTATGCGGGCGGGTATTACCCGGAAGGCACCGAAACGCAAGGATATTCGACGGCAGACCTCTGTCTCACGACCGGCGGCGTCTGCCAAGGCGGCTCGTCCTATACGCCTCGCTTCAAATGCGCGGCAGGGGAGTGGACTTCGGCGCTCGTGAACCCGTATCCGAATCTTCCGAATTACGCGAATGTAGTGGGGTCGCAATGCGCGCCGATGGGTTCGACCGCGCGTGGCGCGACGAAACAAGTCGTGGTCGTCCCGGGGACGCTGCTCTGCCGCGGCCTCCTGTGCGCTACGGCGCAGACCTACACGCCGATCACCCTCACCTGCGAATACGTGAGCTGGGTCGACTGGGGACTCTTTGCGAACGCCGCGACGACCACGTCGGTTTGTTCACCAGCCGCGCCCTGCGAATATGTCTTTGGCGGGAGCGGCCGCGCGTGCGCGCCGAAACAGAACGGTGCCTGCCCCGTCCCGACGGTCGGTAATGATCCGCAGCGGCCATAAGGTGAAAGGAGTTGTCCTCGTCTGCGTCTGCGGGAGTATCGGGCGCTTGGTACAATGAGCGCATCTATTCGTAATACTT
>JBBUCP010000069.1:0-1416 GCA_038057725.1 Patescibacteria group bacterium
TGCTCGATAGTAAGGGCATCATTGGCATCCATCGCAATGATTTGACTCGCCACAAGACAGAGCTTGCCGGATTTACGAACCCCGACGATAGGCAGGGTGGTTTGCAGGTTGCACTGAAGGGCGCGGACGTCCTTATTGGCGTCTCGGGCCCGGGGCTTGCGAGAGCCGATGACATACGGCTCATGGCAGCGGGCGCGGTTGTCTTTGCGCTCGCAAATCCGACGCCAGAAATTATGCCGGACGAGGCGAAAAAGGGAGGCGCTGTCGTCATCGCGACCGGTCGCTCCGATTTCCCGAACCAAGTGAATAACTCACTCGCATTTCCCGGTATCTTCCGCGGGGCGCTCGACAACAAGGTGCGCAAAATAACGGACGACATGAAATTGAAAGCCGCCAAAGCACTTGCTGGACTCGTGAAAAAACCGACGGCAGAAAAAATCCTCCCCGACATGTTCGACAAACGAGTTGCCCCGGCAGTCGCAAAAGTCATCCGATAAATATCCACAGCTTTTGGCACGCATTTCTGCTCAAGTGTTTTCTCATGGTATTTTAGATGTGTTCCTTAGTATTGACGACCGTCAGACTTAAGGAACATATGTGCAATGGGACAATTGGAAGAAAAAACGAAACAGATTGTTAAGCGCGTGAAAATACAAGACGCGATCATGCTTTCGCTGTACGGTACCGCTGCGGCGGCTCTCATGCTTGCGGCACCGAATGTGTTGCAACTTCTCAAAAATGTCGACCCAAACATGGCGAAGAAACGACATCCAGGTCGACGCATATCGCAAGCCATGTCGCGGTTGGTTTCGCGTGGGTTGGTTGCTCGGGCAGAAAACGGCCGACACACGCTCACTGAAAAAGGGAAGCGCTATGCGAAAGCGATGGATCAAACTGGCCGCCTCCAATTTGCGAAGGATAGGAAATGGGATGGGCGATGGCGGATCGTCATCTTCGACATTTGGGAGAGGCGTCGCGAGGCAAGGAGCCGCCTGCGGACGCGCCTCCAAACAATCGGCTTCGTCAAAGTGCAAAATAGCGTGTGGGCGTATCCGTATGAGTGCGAAGAGCTTATTGCTTTTGCCAAAACGGAACTGAAACTAGGAAAGGGACTTCTATATCTGATCGCTGAAGGCATCGAAGGGGATAAAGAACTACGTGAACGATTCGGCCTCCCGCCGGCGTGATGTTCCTTAGTATTGACGGTCGTCATACATAAGGAACATGGTATTTTATGGAGTTATTGCGATAGCGTATGGTTGTCTGTACAGTAGTGATATTGCGCCCATAGCTCAATGGTTAGAGCGCCCCGCTTATATCGGGGTGGTTGGGGGTTCGAGTCCCTCTGGGCGTACAAGACCAAAAACAGCGCCAGTGCGCTGTTTTTGTGTACTTGTACGAGACGGAGCGATGTCG
>JBBUCP010000070.1:0-4212 GCA_038057725.1 Patescibacteria group bacterium
ACTACGCAACGCCCGCTAGAATCCCACAAGATGCACTAATCGCTTTGCTCCAACACCTTCCCTGTTGCGCCTTGTCAAAGAACAAGGCTTCTGAAAGCCGATACCGCGTCAACCCTAGCACATCCGTATTTGCATAAAAAGAGGCCGGCGTACATGCCTTTCATGTACGCCCACCGAATTTCGTGTTCTTATTTCTTACCTGCTTTCGAAAGCTCTAATTGTCTCACTTCATCTCGTAACAATGCCGCCGTCTCAAAATCCAAGGCATCGGCGGCGGCGTGCATTTCTTCGCGCTTTTGCTTGATGAGCTTTGTGATGTCACCTCCCGCTGCTGCCATGTCGGTAGCGGCCAATTGGTCGACGGTGCGGTCGCGCATGCGCTGGATGTCGCCGATGATGTCGTGGATTTTCTTTGCCACCGTCTTCGGCGTTATACCGTGTTTTTTGTTGTAGGCCATCTGACGTTCACGACGAGTCTGAGTTACTTCGATCGCACGCTCCATCGAGCCCGTCGTCTGATCGGCATACAAAATGACGCGGCCGAGGATATTACGTGCTGCGCGACCCATCGTCTGGATAAGGGAAGGCTCGCTTCGGAGAAACCCTTCCTTGTCGGCGTCGAGGATACCGACAAGCTCGACTTCCGGAAGATCGAGGCCTTCCCGCAGCAAGTTCACGCCCACAAGGACGTCGAAAATTCCCTTGCGGAAATCGGTGAGGATCTCGATGCGGTCGATCGTCTTTACGTCGCTGTGAATGTATTTCGATTTCACCTGTTTTTCGAGGAGGAAATTATTCAAGTCCTCCGCCATCTTTTTCGTGAGCACGGTCACCATCGAACGACCACCGCGCGACGTCGTCTCGATTGCCTCCGCGATGAAGTCTTTCACTTGGCCGGCGTACTCGCCCCGGGCAATGACGGGCTTCAGCGTAATTTGCGGATCGACGAGACCAGTCGGACGGATGATCATCTCGATCGGCTTCCCGCTTTTTTCGAGCTCATTCTTACCCGGCGTCGCCGAGGTATAGAGCGTTTGCCCCGTCTCTTTCAGAAATTCATCGAATTTGAGAGGGCGGTTGTCGACGGCGCTCGGGAGACGGAAACCATGCTCGATGAGCGTGAGCTTACGCGCCCGGTCGCCCGCGTACATCGCACCGAGCTGCGGCACGGTGACGTGCGATTCGTCGATGACAGTAAGGAAATCCGGCGTGCCGTCCGGCTTGTGCGGGAAATAAGAGAGCAGCGTGTACGAAGGCTCGCCGGGTTGCCGCCGGTCGAAGTGCCGCGAATAGTTTTCGATGCCGCTACAGAAGCCAAACTCCTTGATCATCGCGAGATCCTGCCGCGTACGGCGCTTCAGGCGCTCGGCTTCGAGGATTTTTCCGGACTCCACAAAACTTTTCAACTGTTCCTTCAATTCGTGCTCGATGTCGCGGATGGCAGCGTCTACTACATCCTTCGGCGTCACATATTGTTTTGCTGGAAAAACAAACGTTTCTTTCAAATCCTCGCCGATCTCGCGCGTGATATGGTCCATTACTTCTATTTTCGCAACCTTTCCGCCCATGAGGTCAAAGCGGTACACGATGCGCTCGCCGGCCGGCATGACTTCGACTGTCGAACCGAGCGCGCGAAAACTCCCTGGTGAGAGATCGCCGGTCGTCCGCTCGAAATACATCGATATGAGTTTGCGTGTAAACAAAGCCCGAGTCATCGCCTCGCCTTTTTTGACATGCACAATGTATTTTTCGTACTCGCGCGGGTTGCCAAGGCCGTAGATGCACGAGACCGACGCAACAATGATCACGTCCTTGCGCGTAAGAAGCGCCTGCGTCGCCGCGTGGCGCAGGCGCTCGATGTCTTCATTGATCATCGCCTCTTTTTCGATGTAGGTGTCGGTTACCGGCACATACGCTTCCGGCTGGTAGTAGTCGTAGTACGAGACGAAGTAGTGGACGGCCGCGTCGGGGAAAAATTCGCGGTATTCGGCGGCGAGCTGCGCCGCAAGCGTCTTGTTGTGCGCGATGACGAGCGTGGCCTTCCCATGCATTTCGATGATATTCGCACACGCGAAAGTCTTGCCCGAGCCCGTGACGCCAAGGAGCGTCTGGTCACGCTCGCCGGCCTTGATGCCCCTCATGAGCGCGTCGATAGCCACCGGCTGGTCCCCCGCCGGTTGATACTCGCTTTTTAATTTGAAAGGTGATTGATTTTTCACCAGTGAATGGTAGTATCCCTTCGGCTTTTGCGCAATGAGGGTGAAAACAATGGCGAAAACACGCAAAAAAATGCCGAAACGCATGCCGGGGAGGGTGTTCGCGTTGGGTGAATTAATGCTTCGGGCACAATGTGCCGCGGCGTTTCCTTGCGATCCGGGAAGTTGGGCAAAAAAACAAGGGGCGCTGCGGACAAAGAAGCGGAAATCCCGACAGCGGGGCAGACAATAGTGACTTATGGGCGGCCTCACGTTGGCCGCCTTTCATTTTTTAATCCAAAACCAATACCGATACGTTGCGCTTCCCTCTTTTCAAAAGTGAGATTCCATTCACAAAATCTTTTTCATCGAGGACGCGGGAGATGTCGGTAACCGCTTCACCCGAAAGATTTACAGCACCATTTTCGATGAATTGCCGCGCTTCGCGCTTCGAGGAAGCAAGTTTGGATTCGACGAGCGCATCCACGAGCGGGAGTCCGAGTTTGATCGTCGCTGACGGCGCCCCTTTCTGGAGCGCTGCCGCGGTGGACGCAGGGATGTCGGCGAGTGATTTATCTGCAAAAAGAACTTCGGAGATGCTTTGCGCGCTTGTGGCCGCTTCTTCGCCGTGCGCGAGCGCGGTTACGGCAGTCGCAAGAGCGATTTGCGCGCGGCGTTTTGCCGGATTTTCCGCGTGTTCGCGCATGATGGAATCGACCTCGGATTTCGGAAGTAATGTCATTTTCAACAGCATCTCTTCGAGCCTCTCATCGCCCATATTGAGCCAGAATTGGAAGAATTGGTACGGAGATGTCTTTGTGGCGTCGAGCCAGACAGTGTTTCCGCCTTCGCTTTTGCCAAATTTCTTGCCGGTTGTCTTATCAACGAGAAGCGGCCACGAAAACGCGTACGCCTGATCTCCGGTAGTTTTCCGAATGAGTTCGACGCCGGAGAGGATATTCCCCCATTGGTCGGAGCCACCGACTTGGAGGTCACAGTTGTACCGTTTGTGCAGTTCAAGGTAATCGTATGCCTGCAAGAGCATGTACGAGAATTCCGTGTAGGAAATCGACTGCTCAGGAGTTTCGAGACGTGGGCGGACGCTATCGCGCTTCACCATTTCATTTACCGTGAAATGTTTGCCGACATCGCGCAAAAATTCCATCATGCTGATCTTGCGCAGCCAATCGGCGTTATTTACCATTTCAAAATCCGTGCCGCCCAGGAGCTGCTTGAATTGCACTCGAAGTGCATTGGAATTCGCGTCGACGGTTTCGTCGCTCAAGAGATTGCGTTCGGTACTTTTGCCGCCCGGATCCCCGATCATTCCCGTGCCTCCGCCGACAATAATAATGAGCTTGTGACCGTCTTCGACGAATCGGCGAAGTACGAGAATTCCTTGCAGTTGCCCTACATGCATCGAATGAGCCGTGGGATCAACGCCGAGGTAGAGTGTGCGCTTCTTTCCATCCGTAATTTCCTCAAGTGTCTCGCTTGAATGTTGGTACACATACCCGCGTTCGCGAAGGATTTTAGAAAGCTTCATAGGCCGAAATATAACATAAAAATGCCAGCTAGTTTCCTAGCTGGCGAGTTGCGACAACGCGAAGGAGAGCTGTTGCGATGGGCCTTCCTAAGGTGTCGCATTGCAAATATACCAGTTTATCGAAAATCTCCAATCCCCCGCTTCTTTTCCAACATATGTACCCCATCTTCGTCAATCCCGAAATGGTGGGCAAATTCGTGCCAGATCGTGTCAGCAACGACATCGCGAACATCAAGCCCATCTTGTTCCGCCACTTCCAAAATCGGCAGCCGATAGAGCGTGATGGTGTCCGGCATCGTCGCGCCGACGCCGTACATTTCTCCGCGTTCAGAAAGCGGAATTCCCTGATAGTAGCCGAGCAGCGTTTCGTCCTCGCCCAAGCCCTCTATCTTCCGAACCTCGTCCGAAGGCTCGTCGTCGATAAGGAGCGCAACATTCTTAATCTTCAAACGCACC
Organism: Patescibacteria group bacterium; assembly: GCA_038057725.1. Taxonomy (GTDB): domain Bacteria; phylum Patescibacteriota; class Minisyncoccia; order Phycocordibacterales; family UBA2100; genus UBA10103. The sequence continues at coordinate 4,198 of JBBUCP010000070.1, forward strand.
CGTTCCGGCAGGCGT